>JAZRWG010000054.1:0-33409 GCA_045599545.1 Paludibacteraceae bacterium
AGTTCCGGGCGAAGCGGAACTCGATGCCGAAGGCTTACAAACGATGCGCACCCTTGCCCATAATATGGCTTGGACTTTGCGCAGCCTTCAGCCTGCTCCTCGTCCCGCCAAAGAGCCTAAACAACAAACGAATTTTATACGATAGTGCCTATCTAATGACGATGAAATTAATAGACATCCTCGATCCTAACTTTAAGGGAAGCCAACAAGAAAAAGAGTGGATAGCGAAAGGCTATCAATTGCCGCAATACGATGTGGCGCAGTTGCAACAACAAACCTACGAGCACCCGACTTGGGTACACTTCGGAGGCGGAAACATCTTCCGCGCCTTTCCGGCTACACTATTACAACAGGTGCTCAATGCCGGTAAGTATGACCGCGGTATCATCATGGCAGAGACCTTTGACTACGAGATCATCGACACCGTCTATGCTCCGTACCAAAACCTCTCTTTATCCGTCAGTCTGTGCCCCAATGGCACAATAGAAAAACAAGTCATCGGTTCCGTGACCGAATCGCTGAAAGCCGATTATGCTTTCGCCGATTGGCAACGATTGGTGACCGTCTTTAAGCAGCCCTCCCTGCAAATGATAACCTTTACCATCACGGAAAAAGGGTATGTCGTTCCGCCGGCTGACTTGGAGCGAGGACTGACTCCCGTTTCCGCCATGGGCAAAGTGGCGGTGCTGCTATTGGAGCGTTTCCATGCAGGACAACTGCCGCTGACCATTCAGAGTCTGGATAACTGTTCGCACAACGGAGACAAACTGAAAGCCGGTATCCTAACCGTCGCTAAGGCGTGGGTGGAACAACAACTTGTACCCTCCGCTTTTATAGACTACTTGACGGACGAAACCCGCATCACGTTCCCTTGGTCAATGATTGATAAAATAACGCCCCGCCCCCATCAGTTCGTGCAACAACTGCTTCAAAAGGACGGTTTTGAGGATGTGGAGTATATCGAAACGCAGAAGCACACGTTTACCGCTCCGTTCGTTAATGCCGAAGAGGTTCAATACTTGGTCATTGAAGACCATTATGTTAATGGCCGTCCTCCACTCGAAGCAGGAGGGGTTCTCTATACTACCCGAGAGATTGTGGATAAGGTCGAGACCATGAAGGTTACCACCTGCCTCAATCCCTTACACACGGCGTTGGCTATCTTTGGATGCTTGCTGGATTATACCCTTATCTCGGCCGAAATGAAAGATGAGGACTTACGGGTACTCGTTCAGAAATTAGGTTATATCGAGATGATGCCTGTCGTTACCGATCCGGGGGTACTGAACCCTTACGAGTTCATCGGCGATGTTATCTATAAGCGCTTGCCCAATCCGTTCATGCCGGACGCACCGCAACGCATAACTATGGATACCTCTCAAAAACTGCCTATCCGTTACGGACAAACGATGCTCAAGTACCAACAACGCGACCTCAATACGGATAACCTCATCCTCATTCCGCTGGTGATCGCCGGTTATGCGCGTTACCTCAAAGGACTGAACGACGATTTGCAACCCTTCAGTCCGTCTCCCGATCCGTTGTTGGAGGAACTGCAAGCCGTCATCGCCCCGCTGGAAATAGGGAAACCCGACCAAGACTGGTCCGCACTCAAAACCCTTTTCTCCCGTAAGGATATCTTTGCGGTGGATATATACGAATTGGGTATCGGGGAGCGGGCCGAACAAATAGCCAAAGAGCTCTTCCGTGGAGCCGGAGCCGTTAGACAAACATTACATCAATATACTTATAATCGCTGATTATGGAAAGAACATGGCGTTGGTTTGGCAAGAAGGATCCTATCACTCTTGCCATGTTAAAACAAATCGGAGTTGAAGGTATTGTAACCGCCTTGCACGATGTACCTCTCGGTCAAGTGTGGACGCAAGAGCAGATACATGACCTGAAAACATACATAGAGTCTTATGGCATGCGTTGGTCGGTGGTGGAGTCCCTGCCCGTAGTAGAGACTCTCAAGTACGGAGGACCCGACCGTGACGAACAGATAGAGGTCTATAAAGAGTCGCTTCGCAACCTCGGTAAGGAAGGAATCCATTGCGTATGCTATAACTTTATGCCCGTTTTGGATTGGGCACGCACGGACTTGATGCACACCAATCCGAACGGGACCTATAATCTTTTCATGAACTGGGCTCAGTTTGCCTATTTTGACATCTATCTGCTCCGTCGTGAAGGAGCTCGTCAAGACTGGGCGGAGTTCTCCAAACAACATGCACAATGGCACCGCGACTTGGTAGCAGAGGCCGACGAATTGAAAGCCCAAGCCACGCCCGAGAGCGACCACGCCTTGGTGGAGAATATCGTTATCAAAACGCAAGGGTTCGTTAGCGGCAATTTCCGCGAAGGCGACGAACACCCGTTGGAACTCTTCCGTCAATTGTTGGACCTCTACAAAGGCATAGACAAAGAGCAACTGCAAGCGAACATGCAATACTGGTTAGAGACCATCATGCCCGTGTGCGACGAGTACGACATCAATATGTGTGTTCACCCCGATGACCCACCCTACCCTGTTTTCGGACTACCACGAATTGTGGGGAACGACGCGGATATACAGCGTTTCTTAGATGCCGTACCCAATCCTCATAACGGACTCACTTTCTGTGCCGGTAGCCTGTCTGCCGGAGAGCATAACGATGTAGTGGCATTGGCGAAGAAATATGCTTCCCGTACGCACTTCGTACACCTGCGCTCGTGTCATATCTTCCCCGATGGGAACTTTACAGAGGCATCCCATTTAGGCGGAAGAGCCAATATCGTTGAACTCTGTCGCATTTTTGAACAAGCGGAACAAACGGGTAAACCCAACAGCGGACACCGTTTGCCCATGCGTGTGGACCACGGCATGACAATGTTAGGAGACGAAACACGCGGTTATAACGCCGGTTACTCGTTCCTCGGACGCATGTTCGCCTTGGGACAAGTGCAAGGTATCATGGCAACGGTGGATAACGAATTAAACATTCCCTATCACCAACCCGGGTTCTACGACTAATCACTTTTTACTACTATGAAACCCTTTATGGACAACGACTTCCTTTTGCTCACTGATATGGCGAAGGAGCTCTATCACGAACATGCGGCTAAGATGCCGATTATTGACTACCATTGTCATCTCAACCCCAAAGAGGTAGCCGAGAATAAACGATTTGAATCCATCACGCAAATGTGGCTTGGAGGTGACCACTATAAGTGGCGTGCGATGCGCAGTAACGGCATCGACGAACGCTACATAACGGGAAAAGACACTTCCGATTGGGAAAAATTCGAGAAGTGGGCTCAGACCATACCCTACCTCTTCCGTAATCCCCTCTATCATTGGACCCATCTCGAACTGAAAACGGCTTTCGGTATCAACGAGTGCCTCAACCCCGAGACGGCACGGGCTATTTATGACGAGTGCAACCGCCAAATAGCCACCGATCCTAAGTTCTGTCCGCAAGGATTGATGAAGCACTATCGCGTGGAAACGGTTTGCACCACCGATGACCCCATCGACTCTTTGGAGTATCACCAAGCACAAATCACCAATCACCCATCACCCACTCGCATGCTTCCCACATGGCGTCCGGATGCCGGCATGAACATTGACTTTCCTACTTGGCGGACCTATATATCCCGTTTGGAGCAGGTCAGTGGTGTTCCCATCATCCATTTTGCCTCTCTCACAGAAGCATTGCAGAAACGCCACGATTGGTTCGCTGCATGTGGTTGCCGTCTCAGTGATCATGGTTTGGAGGAGTTCTACGATGAGCCATATACCTTGGATGCAATAGATGTCATTATCGACAAAGCACTCAAGGGCAAAACATTGACCCCTTATGAAGTACGTCAGTATAAGCACGCTTATTTGGTCATGCAAGGAAAGATGGACGCTATGGCAGGTTGGACCCAACAGTATCATTATGGGGCTATTCGTAATAACAATAGCCGTATGTTTGCTACCTTTGGACCCGATACCGGTTTTGATTCAATCGGTGAGTTCAACACCGCCAAAGCCCTATCCAAGTTCTTGGATGAACTCAATAGCGAGGGGTGTTTGACCCAAACGATTCTATACAATCTCAACCCGTGCGCTAACGAGATGCAGGCTACCATGCTCGGTAATTTCCAAGACGGTTCCGTTCCGGGTAAGATTCAACTCGGTGCCGGTTGGTGGTTCATGGATCAGAAAGACGGCATGGAGCGTCAGATGATGGCACTCAGTAATATGGGCCTGCTATCTCGTTTTGTGGGCATGCTCACCGACTCGCGCTCCTTCCTCAGTTATCCTCGCCACGAATATTTCCGCCGCATCTTATGCAATGTGCTCGGCAATGAGGTAAAACAGGGGCTGATTCCTTATACAGGGTATGAACGCCGTCGTCTCCAAGAGATGGTTGAGGATATTGCCTATAATAATGCGAAACAATACTTCCGATTTTAATAAAGATGGAATATTTGAGGACATAATAATTATTTGATATTATCAGTATATTTTTCTTAAACAACTACTCACAAGCAATTTACAACAGAAAACAGATACAACTTAATTAAACTGCTCAAGTCGCGCACACACAGGTATTGCGTAATTTAAAATTTTTGTATAATTTTGCACTCGATTTTCAACAAAATCAGTATTATGAAACACAAAACTTTTAAAGGAATCGTAATGACCATGATGGCACTTTTGCCTATTTTACAGGTGTCTGCTGCGATTACGGTGCGTGGTGTGGTAATAGATGCTGCAAACGAACCGATTGTTGGAGCAAACGTACTTGTAAAAGGAAGCACTCAGGGAACCATTACAGATTTTGACGGCAACTATGAGTTGTTAGTCGACAATGACCAAGCGGTCTTAGTAGTGAGTTACTTAGGCATGGTAACTCAAGAGTTAAAAGCTTCTCAAGCACAAGGCAAGACAATTGTACTGAAGGAAGACACAGAAGTGTTGGACGAAGTAGTTGTAGTCGGCTTTGGTACGCAAAAGAAGGAGAGTCTAACCGGATCTGTAGCGGTAGTTGATTCTAAACAGTTCGTTGACAAAGGCGCTTTGTCGAGTCCTTTAGAGGCAATGCAAGGCCAAGTTCCCGGTGTAATCATCACGCGTAGCAGTACCGCTCCCGGTGATGAGAGCTGGTCGATGAGTCTGCGTGGTAGTGTATCCATGAACAGCACCGAGCCTCTGATTATCATTGACGGAATTGCTTCGGGATCGGTGAATGAATTGCGCAACCTGAACACCAACGACATTGAGAACATCAGTTTCTTGAAGGATGGTGCTGCCGCTATCTACGGTAGCCGTGCTGCCGGTGGTGTTGTTCTGATTACCACCAAACAAGGTAAGGCAGGCAAGGTTAAAGTGGAGTATAGCGGTAGTGTAACAACCAAGATGCCCGGTTTGCAACCTAAACTGATGAACAATACACAATGGGCTGACGGTGTGATGCAGACCTTGGAGAATGACAACAACACGGGTCATGTATGGTACACCTATGCACAATTGATGAAGAAGTACAATAACATGTACATTGACCTGAGTCAGAGTGCTAATCCCTTTGGAACCGCAGCCTTCACCGATGTTAGCGACTTCGTGTTCGCTGAAACGGATTGGTTAGGAGGATTGTTCGGTAATGCTATTTCAACGGGACACAACCTAAGCATCAGCGGAGGTGGTGAAAAGAACACCTTCCGTATTTCGCTGGGTTATAACTACGACGATTCGAACATGCGCTATGGTAAGAACAATAACCATCGTGCCAACATCCGTTTGAACGACACCTATCATTTCACCGATAAGATCAGTTTGACCTCCCAAGTAGCCTATGCTCGTCAAGAGCAGGTGGCTCCGTCGGCATTGGATCAAGCGCTGAACATCGGTCAATTGCCTCAACCGGGTCTTCCGATGAGAGCCATCAACGGCAAAGCCTATGCTTGGGGAACGTGGGGCAGTTCGGTGGGTAAAGTAGAAGAAGGCGGTGACAACAAACTGAGCGTTAGCAATATCAGTATCAACGAGGTATTTAATTATGACATCACCTCTTGGTTGACCATGAACGTAAGTTTAGGTTATCAAAACAACTTTGCACAACGCAACACAACAACGAACTCAATTACCTATTACAATGTAACGGGTGAGAAAGTGACGCGTGTTGATCCGTTGGCGGATAAGTCGTCTTATAACCAAACACAATCGCGTAAGGACTATGTGAGTGCCAGTGGTTACTTTAATGCACATAAGAAATGGGCAGATGCTCACTTCACAGGTTTGACCGTAGGTGCTCAATATGAATATGAACAATACAATTATTTCGGTGTGAAGGCCGAGGCCATTCAACCCGGTTTGGAAATTGTTAACGGTACGGGCGACATCACTATTTCTGCGCACGATAAATATGAATATGCTCTCGCGTCTATATTCGCACGTGCGAACTATGACTATAAAGGACGCTATCTGATTGAAGGTAACTTCCGTTTGGACGGTTCGAGTAAGTTCAAACCCGAGAATCGTTGGAAAGCCTTCGGTGGTGTGAGTGTAGGTTGGAGAATGAGTGAAGAAGAGTGGATGAAGACCAACTGGTTGACGAACCTCAAACTGCGTTACAGTTACGCGGAAGTGGGTAACCAGTCGGGTATCGGCTATTACGATGGCGTTCAACTGTACAACCTCAATTCCGCTAACGGTCCTTATCTGGGTGCTGATTTAAGTTCGACCATTACTACTAATGGTACCTTTGCCTCCAGCGCACGTACGTGGGAGCGCATTCGCAACTACAATGCAGCCATTGATTTCGGCTTCCGCTTTAAGGGAAATAACTCAACGCACGACATTAATGGTACGGTAGAGGCTTTCCATAAACAGAACACGAACATGCTCGTTAACATTACCCTACCCGCCATTTTAGGTGATAAGGCTCCTTCGGGTAATGTGGGTTCGTTCCGCGATTATGGTGCAGAAGGACTGTTAACGTATATGGGTAAATCCGGCAATATCAATTGGCATGTAGGCGGAACCTTCACATGGGCACACAACGAGTTGACCAAGTATGAGGGCACCTCCGTCAAGTCTTCCGGTTACACCTCCACGCAAGTAGGTTACAGCCTCAACTCGCTGTTCGGACTGCGCTATGGAGGTAAGATTCAAGACCAAGACCAATTAGAGGCTTACGTAGGTAAGTACTACGAGGGCAATGGCATTGGTATGCCGACGAACCTACGTGTAGGTGACAACATGTATTGCGATGAGAACGGCGATGGTATTTTGGATTTCAACGACTACATCTTCTTAGGCAGCAGTGACCCAGAGATAAGTTATAGTTTCAATTTCGGTTTAGGCTGGAAAGAGATTATTGATATTAACGTTGTCTTCCAAGGTGCGGGCAATCGCTTCATCTATCGTGGCAATGATAATAACTGGACTGTTCCCTACCGTGCGTTGCATATCAATAACACGGTGGCTTCTATTGGCAACACGTGGACTCCTGAGCACACGGATGCTTATTATGCTCCTTATACGCTGGATGGTAATATCAACAATTATAACTACCAAGCCTCTTCTTTGACGGCTCAAGACGGAACGTATATTCGTTTGAAAGACATTACCTTACGTTTGAGCATGCCGCGCAAATGGTTAGCTAACCAAAACGCCGTAAGTGCTTTCAGCATTTACGTAACGGGTAGCGACTTATGGGAGAGCACCAAGATTGTTGACGGTTGGGATCCTGAAAGTAAGATTACCAAATCGGGTACTACGCTTTATCCGTTCACCCGTAACGTAACCGTTGGTGTTAACCTTTCGTTCTAATCGGATTGTGTAATGGATTAAATAGTAACAATTATGAAAAACGAAATGAATAAAATAATTAGTCTCTGCATCGTGGCGCTGGCTACCGTAGCATGCATGGACTTTGAGCCTAAAGCCAATCTGGCGGACAACACCACTTGGACGACTCCTGCCAACTTCCAACTCTACGCCAATCAGTTCTATGGTTGGACGCGGGATATGAAGAGTGGTACCGACTATCAAAACGGCGTATCGGATGGTGTACATGGTGACTTCCGTGGCGACCTTTTCGCTACCACAACCAAGAACACTTACAGTCAAGGAGATATCGTAGTCCCTGCTACCGATGAAAACTACAATACCTTATACAAACGTATTTACTACACGAACCTCCTACTCAAGAACGCTAAGACGTTCGGCGAGGATAAGATTAAGACTCCCGTGGGCGAGGCTTACTTCTTCCGTGCGTATTTGTATTTCGAATTGCTGCAAATCTACGGGGACGCGGTGGTTGTTACCGAACCCGTTGATATGGACAGTGAGAAACTATTTTGCAAGCGTGATGATCGTAGCAAAGTGGTTGAACTCATCATCAGCGACTTACAACAAGCCGCCTCTTTCCTTCCTGAGAAGGAGAGTGCTGCCGGTTACTTGAACTGCTATGCCGCTTGGGCAATGCTTGGACGCGCCGCTCTCTATGAAGCCACTTGGCAGAAATACCACACGAACGGCAAGACGGGCGACATCAACGCTACAGCGAACAGCGAGTACGTTGCCAATCTATTGAAGATCAGTTATGAGGCTTCGCAAGAGGTTATGGATAAGAGCGGTTACACCTTGTTCTATAACGAGGCATTGGGAACGATGTCTTATCGTTATATGTTCATCTTAGAGGACGGCGGCCAATGCAATCCCGCCAATCTGAATAAGTCCGCGAATACGGAATATATCTTTGCTCATCGTCATCGTGATGGGGATAAGCAAGCCCTCAACGTGACGCATGGTTTGGTCGGCAACGTCTATTGGGTAACCAGCAAACTGGCGGATATGTACCTTTGCCAAGACGGTCTGCCGGTGGACAAGAGTCCTCTCTTCCAAGGTTACACAGGCGCTACTACGGAGTTTAAGAACCGTGACACGCGCATGTCCATGAACATGCTCCAACACGATGAGAAGTACTGGAATAACGATGGTAAATGGCGTACCACTTGGGACGAGAACGACCTAAACGATTGTTTGACCGCCAATGCCCGCGGAGGTAGCGGTTATATCAATAAGAAATGGGGTGTAGAGCGCAAGGTGGATGATTATTATGAGGCTATGGACTTCCCCATTATTCGTTATGCCGAAGTATTACTGAACTATGCGGAGGCTAAATGCGAATACGGCGAAGGCGTTATCAGTGATGATGACCTGAATATATCCTTGAATTTAGTAAGACACCGTTCTAACCCCAACATGCCCGGTTTATCTAACGCGCTGGTCAATGATAACGGACTGAATATGCGTGACGAGATTCGTCGTGAGCGTACGATTGAGCTTTTGTTAGAGGGTTTCCGCGTGGACGACATCAAGCGGTGGGCTATTGCCGCTACCGAGATGCCTAAGGACTTGACGGGTATTCATTTCACCGGCACTTGGTTTGAAACCAACTGGTCCGGCATGACATTCCCTGTGGATCAAGATGGTTGTGCTATTCTATATAGCAGTCGTGTTTGGAATGATCGTAACTACTTGTATCCTATTCCTTCTGATCAATTGCAATTGAATCCGCAGTTAGGACAAAATCCCGGATATTAAGTTTTAGATTAGAGTTTAACTATAAAGTTTTTTGAACTATGAAAACAATACGAAATATCTGCTTTGCGGCAATGTTATTAGGTTTAGCAGCTTGTCAGCCCAAGGGGCAACCCGAACTCAAGCCTGCTTATTGCCCTTCAGCCATCACTATTGGCATGCCTCAAGCACAAGAGCAACTCGTTTACATTGATGAGACGGGGTCTGCTGTGTTACCCTTATTAGTCAATGAGACCGTGCAAATGTCTTGCACGTTGGAGCCTGATTCAGTAACGCATAAGGACGTTATCTGGGCCAGTTCAAATGAAGAGGTCGTTTCTATTACGCAAGACGGTCTGATTACCGCCGTTGCCGAAGGAACAACCGGATTTAGTGTTATCAGTGTTACCCCCGTGGGTATGTACTCGGGAAGCGGTGTTTCCGCAACGCTGAAAGTACGCGTCAGCGCACAATTAGTCAAAGCAACCTCTATGACTTTGGCGGCCACCGTGGACACCATCTATGTGGGTGAATGCTCTACCTTAACGCCCACTATCCTGCCCGAGAACGCTACTTATCGTACGGTGGCATGGAGCAGTGAGGATGAGTCTATTGCTACCGTGGACGAAAAGGGTGTTGTTACCGGTGTTAACGTGCCCGAAGGCGTTTCGACGGAGGTGAATATCGTAGCTACGGCTTTAGACGGCAGCAATGTAACCGCATCTTATAAGATGGTTGTTCTACGCGTCGTTGATCCCGAGCAGATTACCCTTGATCCTAAGTTCTCCAAGGATAATTACGCTTGCTGCATGAGTGAGAAATTTGTTAAACTGGCTTATACCACTGTTCCGGCGCAATCAACGCAATCACGTATCAGTTGGTCGTGTGACAAACCCGAGATTGCAACCGTTGACGGCGGTGTCGTTACGTTCAACCAAGAGGGTAACTTCGGTGAGTTCACCATTACGGCTACGCTGCCTAATGGCAATAGCCACAGTCTTGTCATGAACCTGCCTGCCGGTTTGGTTCGCGAACTATTCGATGATCCGAATAACATCACGTGGCACGATGCCGGTCAGTCGGGTAATGAGACGGAAACGTCCTACAAGTGGAACTCGAACGGTACCATCACGATTACCACTTACTCGCAGAACGCTACCAAACAACGTGCGGATATCAAGTGCTATGCTACGCCTATTTATATCTGTCCGGCTAACTATCCTATCTTCGCCATTAAGATGGACGATGTGAAGGACAAATATGCTGCTGACGGTGTAACGAAACGTAATATTAACTTTGATACCAGTGGTAATGACTTGGCAGATGACGCTAAATTCAGTGGTAACGTAGGTGGAAGCAATAACAAGTACGCTTACGACTTCAAGTGCTCGGACGGCAGTCATGTCTTCATTTATGACTTGGCAACGCAATCCTTTGCTACCGGTGGTTTATTCCCTGCTGACCATATTGGTAAGTTCGGAACCTTCCAATTCAAACATGCGGATATTGAGGCCATTGACCACCAGATCACGTTCGATTTATACTGGATCCAATCGTTCA
This sequence comes from Paludibacteraceae bacterium, assembly GCA_045599545.1. Lineage (GTDB taxonomy): Bacteria > Bacteroidota > Bacteroidia > Bacteroidales > Paludibacteraceae > Colicola. Next base: position 11,120 of record JAZRWG010000054.1, read on the forward strand.
AGAGTTTGGATGACTTGAAGGCATACCTCACCGCCGAAGGTCTGACTTGGGACGAATAATTACTAATCACTAAAACGACAAAATATGAAAAACAAATTTAAATTACTTCCCGCCTTTCTGCCTCTCTGCCTTTCCGCCTGCTTAGCACTGACCGCTTGTCAAGAGAACAAGCAAGGTACAGTGGACTTAAGCGATTACGTTAAGCCGGTTAAGATTGATAGTATTCACTTTAGCCACCCGTGTGCTTTATACACCGATGCTGACTTCCAACGCGTTAAAACCGCGTTGGAGGCCGGTACGGCTCCCGCAGAGGTGAAGGATGAGTTTGAAGCCCTCAAGGCGAATAAATACACCATGGGCTCTTATGGTGTTACCGTTCACGCTCACGAACAAATCGTGCGTGGCGATCCCAAGGGCACCATAGAAGGCGTAGAGAACTATGGCGACGCCATGCGTGATGCTACTGCTGCCTATCAGTTTGCTTTGCTATGGAAACTGACGGGCGATAATACCTACGCAGATAAATCCATTACTATTTTGGAAGGGTGGAGAAAGACCTGTACGGTCATTACCGCTAACGATGCCAACCATTTCTTGGCAGCCGGCGCACAAGGTTTTACTTTTGCCTTAGCAGGAGAGCTAATGCGAGATTACAATGCATGGTCAAAAGAGTCGTTTCAGGCTTTTCAACAATGGATGTTAGATGTGTTTGCCGCTAAGAATAAGGAATTCTTAACCAAACATGCTAATACCCAATGTGGTTCCGGTCATTATTGGAGTAACTGGGACTTGGTAAATATGTGCTCCTATTTCCAAATTGGAATTCTGACCGATGATAAAGACATGGTACTTTATATCGTTAACTATTTCTTAACGAATGGAACAGGAAATGGTCGCTTAAAGAGGCTTTGTCTAAACGCGCATATGGATCCTTTAGGAACAGGAGAAACCATCATGCAAGCTCAAGAGAGCGGACGTGACCAAGGTCACGCTACTATGTCTTGTGCCGTAGCCATTCAACTCTGTCAGGCTGCTTATGCGCTCTATCTGTCTAATCCTACGATTGATGCCTTGAATTTCTATAAGCAAGAGGACTATGCTATTCTGCACATGGCGGAATATATCGCGCTCACCAACCTACGTCAAGGCGATGATAAGGACAACACGACAGGAGCATGGCTACTGCCTAATGAGAAGATTCCTTTTGAAACGGTAGGTCCTTGGTGTACAGGCGACGACAACCACGAGGCGGCTCATGCACACACGGCTTTCTCGGAAACGGGTCGCGGTACGGTGCGTCCTTGTTGGGAGATGCTTCTGCGTTATTGCAAGCAACATAACCTCAGCGGATATGCTTATACCGACAAGATTGCAACTAAACTGCGTCCGGAGAAGGGTGCCGGTGATACCGACCGTTATGGCGATAATTCCGGTGCTTTTGACCAAGTAGGTTGGAGCACTCTCATGTGCTATGAATAAATGAATGAATAATAATGAATAAGACTCATCTGCTTATTGTATTATTGTTATGTTTATGTTACCCTCGCATCTCGCAGGCCGGTCGCATTGAGCAGTACGTTGACTCATCGGCAACGTGGCTGAGCGACCGATTGCAGATGCATTGGGTTACTTATGCAGACACGACTTATGTCAAGGGGGAGAAGTTCGACCACGTTGGTCTCCATCGCGCTCCCGTTCCGACCGTGTGTATTTCCGGTACACGCGGTCATGTCACCTCTTATCGTCGCCCCACATTAGAAGAGTTACCCCCTCGTTTTGAGGACGAGCGAGGCATGTGGTTGTTTGACAACACTACCCAACAATATAAGTGGGCACCCATTAACGAAACGGGCAATATCATTCAAAGCATTAACCAAGAGATATGCTCTTTGGCTTTACAAGCCGCTAAGAAGGGGACGCAACCCTATTTAGATATAGCCCACTCTATCCTAAAAACCTATATGTACGGCATTCGGTATTCCCAAATGCCGCAAGACCTTGACCATGGCCATATACAAACCTTGATTGGCTTGCAGTCCTTTGAGGTTATTCACGAAAACACTTTACCTTACGTGGCGGAAACATATAATCTTTTGATTCCTATTTTCGGCCGCGATACATGTATTGAAAACGGCTTCCGCCACTGGGCGGAGATTATCATAGCCAATGGCGTTCCCCACAATAACTGGGACATCATCCAAGCCTGCTTTATCCTCAACGCTGCTTCTACACTCCAAGACAACAGTACTTATGCTGACTCACACGGCAAACAGTATTATATTGACGTCGTGCTGCATAAGGACTTTGTTCGCCAGTGGAGTTTGAGTACATTGGCAAAGCGGGGCTTTGACCAAAACAACGGCATTTGGCACGAGTGTGCAGGATATAACTTAGTTGTATTAGAGGAATATCATAAAGTGCGTAATCTGCTGCTTCAGTTAACAGGGCAAGACTTATACGACGAACTGCCTATCTTAACCAAAGCGCATCAAGCGGCACCGCAAATGCTCTTCCCCGATTCGCTGACGATTGGTTTCGGAGACACCCATCCCTCTCGACTTAAGAACTATCAACTTTCAACTCTAAACTATCAACTCTCCACTTTATTCTACGCTCCCGAGTCGTCATGGCTCGTAGCGCGTACAGGCATGGAAAAAGACACGGACTTGGCTTTTGCGCTCAACGGCAGCATGGGTAATCACCAGCACGCCAACGGCATATCACTCGAGTTATACGGTTGCGGGTTGCGTTTGGGTCCCGACGCGGGAATCGGTTATTCGCTTTATAGCGGATCAGATTATTTAGAGTATTACAGCCGCTTCCCTGCGCATAACACCGTGTGCGTGGATGGTGTGAGCGACTATCCGGTTATGATGTCACAACACGCCTTTGCGTTGCTGGATAGCACCTCTAACGCCGATGGGTTTACGTATGCTCAAGTGGAGTTCATAGAACCGGAGACGCAGGCTACGCAGCGCCGTTTGGTGGTTATGACGGATAGCTATTTCGTAGATATCTTCCGTAGCCGTAGGCAGGACGGACAAGACAGGTTCCACGACTATTTCTATCATAACCTCGGGCAACGGATACATTGTGGGGGAGTGAACCTACAAGGCGAACCTTCGTCCGACTTGGCTTTTGCCGGAGGGCATTTATATGCTTATAGTTATTTCTACGATGTGCAACAAATACCTTACACGGCAAGTTTGACCTATAGTATCAATAACGACAGCATAAACATGAACCAGTGGTCAATGGGAACGAAGGAGCGTAAGTACTACCGCGCATTGGCTCCCTCCACCGAGGGATTAAGTCGCGCCAAGAACATGCCTTACGACATGCGTAACACCCCCACCCTGACCTATGTAGAACGTCAGATGGGTGAAGCGTGGACACGTCCGTTTGTGCATGTCTTTGAACCAAACACTAAACACCAAACACCAAACACGATCAAACACGTGGAATACCCCAAGGTGCAGATTTTAGATAAGAACACCGAAAGTGCTGTTGCAGTACTCATTGTACACAAAGACGGTACACGCGATTTGATTATATCCACCGATAATGAACAGTCGTGCGTGCGCGTGCTCGGTAAAAAATATAAAGGTGCCATTAATTGTGTAAGACTATGAGAAAGACGATGATAATAAGCCTACTACTCTGTTTGGGTATAAGCCAAATGTCCGCCATCGAATTGGGCGTGGTGCGTGCTCAAAGTGGCGATACCATCCGTTTGGAGGCGGGGCAGGAGTACGAGGGACAAATCATCATTAAAGGCTGCGAGAACGTCGTGGTAGAGGGCAATGGTGCCACGCTGATACCGAAGGGCGGTAGAGGCTATGGTGTTGAGATAGCCAATAGTCGTTACGTGACGGTAAGGGGTCTAACCACCACCCAAGTACCCACCGGAGGAAGCGAGCATGTGCTCATTGAGGACATCAGATGTTACACCTCCTACCCTTGGGGGGACGGACTGAATATCTTTGCCTCGTCGTATGTGACGATACGCAACTGTTATGCCGAAACCAGCGATGACTGCTTCACCGTTTATGCTTCGCGTAAGGGCTATCACGGACATAGTCGTCATATATTGCTTGAGGATTGCACATTCCAGCCTAAGATAGCGCACCCTATCTTCATTGGTCTGCATGGTGCGGCAAGCGATGAAATGCACCCCACGGACATAGACACCATTGAAGACGTTACCATTCGTCGTATTCACATCCTCAACCAAAAGGAGAAACAACTGGACTACCAAGGCTGTTTGGCTATTGTGGCGGGGGATAATAATGTGGTTAAGGACATCTTGTTTGAGGACATAACGGTTGATCATATTGAGATAGGCAGCCTCTTGACCTTGCGTATCTTTAAGAACGAGAAATACTGTCAAGCACCGGGTAAATGTATTGATAACATCACTTTTCGACGTATAACGGCTCCCAATGAGGGAAATATCAGTCTCATTCACGGCTATAGCGACGAGCGCAAGGTGAGCAACATCACGTTTGAAGACCTCGTGATAGGGGGTGAGCACATCTATGATACTATGCCCACCAAACCCAAATGGTATAAGACCGCCGACTTTGCTCGGTTCGTTATAGGCAATTATGTAGAAAATATACAATTCAAATGATACACACATTACTTATATTACTTACAACTTTATTCTCTCCGAACGGACACTTATCTGCCACGTTTGAGGGCAACACGTATTCATTATCCCAAGACAACAACATCATCGTACAGCCTTCGGCTATGGGACTAAACATGGACAACTGGTCTTGGGAGATGGCACTCGGTTTCCGTTCACTCCAACAGTACGATAATTGGATGGAACCGATGGTTTTAGACAGTGCCGTGCAGGGTCCGATGAAGGACACCTTGTGGATGCCTTTCTACGGAGAGCGCAGTCTCATTCATGAACGCTATAACACGCTACGCTTGTATTACAGTCGTCATGACGAATCGCTTTACCGCTTTGAGGTCGAAGTGCAGTTATACAATTACGGACTGGCTTTCCGCTATTTCTTACCCGAACACCCCAATGCTATTTTCCATCGCGTAGTGGAGGATAATACCACCTATACCTTACCCGAAAATACGACCTACTTCGCGCAGTACTGGGCACAAGATCAAATCCACCCCCAGCCTCTCAGCCTCTCTGCCTCTCAGCCTATTACCTATAACCACCCCATCGAGATGCCCTTGACTTTCACGCTTCCGAGTGGACAATGGGGTACGATTATGACCTCAGATGTGGATCACTGGTGTCACACGCGGTTGCTCCCGCAGGGGAACACTTTTGTGTCGAAGATGCTCTCCCCCGTAGATGTGGTGACGTATGCTTATACACCGTGGAAACTGATTGTGGTGGGTTCGTCGGCAGCGGACTTGATTGAGCATTGCTCGGACTTTGTGGCGATGCATGCTCAGCCGCAGGCTAATGTCGATTTTTCGTACGTTCGCCCGGGTAAAATCATGCGCTGCACGCAAATGACTATGGAGGCGGCGTATCGCACCATTGATTTCTGTGCCAAGCATAACATTGACTACATGCTCTTTGACTGGAAATGGTATATGCCTTGCGGCTCCCACGACGGTGATGCTACGAAACCTATTCCCGAGTTGGATATTCCCACTCTCTGTCAGTACGCCAAAGAGCATGGTGTAGGTATCTGGCTCTATGTCAACCAACATGCTTTGATGAAGCAGGCCCGTGAACTCTTCCCCATCTTGCACGAGTGGGGCGTGGTCGGCGTTAAGTCCGGTTTCGTGGAGTACGCCACGCACCGCTGGTCAGAGTGGGTACACGACCTCGTGCGTTTGGCAGCGGATAACCAACTGATGATGAACATACATGACGAGTACCGCCCTTCGGGCTTCTCGCGCACCTATCCTAACCTACTCACCCAAGAGGGTATATGCGGTAATGAGGAGTTCCCCGATGCTACTCACGATGTGAACTTGCTCTTCACACGTATGCTCTGCGGCGCAGCCGACTATACCGTTTGCTATAAAGACCCGCGTTTGAAGAACACCAAGGAGCATCAGAAAGCGGCAGCGTTGTGCTATTACTCACCGTTGGTAACCCTTTTCTGGTACGACAAAGCGGAGCAATACAGTGACGCGGACGACCTCAGTTGGTTTGAACAACTCCCCACTACATGGGATGAGACGCGCGTCTTAGCTATGGTGCCTAATGAATATGCCGCTATCGCGCGCCGCAGTGGAGACACATGGTATATCGGAGTTCTCAATGGTAACGAGGAACGAACATTCAACCTTGATTTGTCGAATCTTGTTGGAACAAGGACAAAAGACAAAGGACAAAGGACTATTCACTTGGAAGCCCGTGGCGGAGCGGTCTTTACCATTGCAGCCACTACAAAGACGGTGGAGCAAACCATCGCTTATTGCCATGAGCAGATAGAGCGCAGTTTAGCTATGCTGCCTGCGCCAGAACAAGGACAGCCGAGGAATATCTTAGCAAGAGACAAAACGTGGAATCTACGTCCTAACGTAGCGGAGGAGTGGTGCAACGGCTTCTGGGCGGGTTGCCTTTGGTATGACTACGCCCTCCACCAGACACCAAACACCCTCCACCAGACACCAAACACCGCCCGCTCCTACACCCAACCCTTAGAAGCACTGGCTACTCAACCCATTTATGACCACGACTTAGGTTTCCAAACGATAACCTCGATGCTCAATGGTTATCGGTTTACAGGGGATAAGCACTACCGCGAGTTATTACTCACTTGTGCTGATTCGTTGGCTACCTTGTTTAATCCACAAGTGGGAACGATGTTGTCTTGGCCACGCAATAAAACCCTATTCGGCGGGCATAATACGATTATGGATAACCTCATGAACCTCGAACTACTCTTATGGGCAGGGAAGCGGGATATCGCTATCGCGCACGCAGACACAACTATGCGTTACCAGTTCCGTGAGGACGGGTCGAGTTATCATGTAGCGGTCTATGACACACTAAGTGGTAAGCACCTCTATAACTGCACCCATCAGGGTTTGAATGATGAATCCACGTGGGCACGCGGTCAAGCATGGGCTATCTATGGCTATACGATGATGTATCGCTATACAAAAGCACCGCGTTTCCTTGCCTTTGCTCAGAAAGTGACGGATTGGTATCTTAGTCACCTTCCTGCGGACTATATCCCTTATTGGGATTTCTCCCTACTCCCCTACTCCTCTACTCCTCTACTCCAAAAGAAGGATGCCTCCGCGGCTTGCATCACGATGAGTGCCCTCTTGGAACTGAGCGAATATGTTCCCAAGGCGAAGGCCAAGGTCTATCGCGAAGCGGTAGAAAAGATGTACCGCTCGCTTACCATGAGTTATGAGGCAGGCGAACAAAGCACCGCTATCCTACTCCACTCCACAGGACATCGTCCTGCCGGCTCGGAGATAGACTGCTCCATCATCTATGCCGACTATTACTTTATGGAAGCTCTTTACCGAATGAAATACGGAATCAAATACTTAACACGATAATCGTATTAAGTTAATTAACTTTATTATTAACACTTTAAATTTTTACAACAATGAAAAAAGTTTTTCTATCTTTCGCACTCATCGCAGCGTCGTTAGTAGCTACCGCTGCTACCGTCATCAGCCCCACACAGGAGGTCAATTATCGTACCGACAATGGGGAAGCTCCTACCAAATGGTCAGTTTGCAAAACGGCTGCTGAAAGTGAACAATTTGAATTGAAGTGGTCGGCTCGTTTCTTTGCTGCTCAACAATGGGCTATTCCAAATATCAGCAAAGCCAATCAATTAGACATCTATTACTCTCGCGTCAGCGGTCAGACCAACGACGGAACGATTGCCGCATGGCCTTTCCCGTACGAGGTGTTGACCGAAAACACCTTCTCCAAAGAGGAAGGTTCGTTCCTTGACCACGTGAAGACTATCTTCGGCGTTTACCCAGGTGACGGAAACGACATCCCCAATTCTCCTCTCGTTTCCTCTATTGCCGGAACCGACTCTGTTAGCGGTCACGCCCGTATCCTCACGTTTGACGCTACATCTATCACGGCTCTTAAGTCTGCCGGTCGCATCAGCAACGACACTCTGTATGTCAATATCCTGCTTACGACTCTCCGCTCTGTCAATGACCTCAACTACAAGTACTACTCGATCGGTGCTCAATCGGGCGTGATTAACTACATGGTTGTTTCCGAGCCGCAAGCTTCGTATGCCGTTGATAATATTAACCAAGGTAAGGGCTATTCCACGTTAGCTGCCGCTGTGGCTGCTGCTGCAGAGAACGACACGCTCATTATCAACGAGAACGTAGAGATCGCCGGCAATCGCTTGGAGACCAACGTACCCCTTACTATTATGGGTAAGACCGGTACCGAAAAGATTCTGCGTGCTACCGGATTAAACAACATCACTATTCTTCCCAAGAAAGTCCTCACGCTTAAGAACCTCATCTTAGACGGACAAAACGTTGACCTTGATAAACCGGCTATCGAGGCTGGTAGTGCGCTTGTCACCTTGGATAATGTAACCGTACAGAACTTCAAACGCACCAATGGACAGCAAGGTCTTATCACCATTAAATCCAGTGGTTCGGTTAAACTTATCAACACTACCTTCACCTCTAACGCTGTGGCAGAAGGCTCAGGAGACGTCTTCTTAGGATTTAACAAGCACATCACCTTAACGGGGGATAACGTTATCCCCAATGGTATCTTCATTGAGAAGAGCGATGCCATTGACGAGGATAACGCTACGCACACCGTTGCTATTGATGTCATTGTGGCTGCTGACCGCACGGTCGGTGCTGAGACTCCGCTGGTAAACAACTGCACGGACGTTACCAAGTACAATCTGGTGGCTGCTAATGCTGATTGGGAACTTGTTGCCGGTGAGACCTATCTGTATATTAAGGATAATGGTTCTACTACGGCCTTAAAACAAACACTGAACACCAAGCACCAGACACAAAAACTGCTGCAGAACGGTCAACTCCTCATCCGTCACGGTGAGACCTTGTACAACGTCCTCGGCACTAAATACTAAACACTATACACTAACCACTAACCCATGAAACACCTCGTTTCAATCATTCTTCTTGCGGGCTGCCTTGCGGCGGCTATGCCTTTGGCGGCCCGCACTTTTGTCCACCCGGGGTGTACCTACACCGAGTCGGACATCATCCGCATGCGGGCTATGATTGAGGCTCAGCGCGAACCGTATTACACCGCGTTCCAAGCCCTCAAGAGTAGCAAATACACCTCCTTAACTACCACGGTCAACAGCCGCGGAACCGAACTGCCCACGGGTTCTAATTATAACGGCATTATCGGAGCCGATGGCCGTCGCGCTTTTGACTTGGCACTGCTCTACCGCCTCACCGATGATAAGCGTTATGCGGATAAAGCCGTGGCATACCTAAACGCTAACTCTCACTATACTTCTTGCGCATCAGCAACCGCAGCCCTTGACTTAGGCAAGATAACGCTTATGATTGAGGCCGCCGAACTCATGCGTGACTATGACGGTTGGGCGAAAGCCGACCAAGACCGCTTTAAGGCTATGCTCGTTTATCCGGGGTATAGCACCAAGCAAGAACCTTCCGGTGATAAGACCTTCTACTGGAACGTCTATCAAGGCGATAGAGGCCGTTGGGGTAACCAAGGGCTCTTTGGCTGGCGTGCCCTGATGGCAATGGGTATCTATCTTGATAATGACACTATCTACAACCGCGCTTATCGTTATTTGTTAGGGTATAACCACCTTAACTACGACCTTGCCTATCCGTCAGGACCGCCTACGCAGGGCAGCAAGGTCGCTAATAACGGCAAGCACGACAACGGTAGTGACGAATATATGAACGTCTATCAGAACACGGGCAAGTACGGCAAAACCAAGGATTATGGTTATGACGAACAACTCCAATACTATATCTTCGATAACGGTCAGTGCCAAGAGTCAGCTCGTGACCAAGGTCACACCATGTTTGGTTTGTTTGAGTATGTACATCTTGCCGAGATGGCGTGGAATCAAGGCGATGACCTCTACGGCGCACTTAATAGTCGTATCCTCAAGGGATTAGAGTGGACATTCCACTATAACCTATCTGCCGTTCAATCTTATCCCGACCAACCCAAGCCGTGGTCGCCGCCTACATTCTATCAATATACCGCGCGCAGCACGCGTTGGCAGTTCTTGAAAGTTTATGACAAGGATCGTGGCGACAGTTATACGGATGGTGGAATGCGCGAAGCGGCTTTGGCACATTATGCGGTACGAGCACACAAAGACTCGTCCGAGTTCGTATGGCTGCAACGGTACCGCGATTATATGATTGACCACTTTGGCTACGAGTGCGGAGGCAAGCATGGTTTTGATGCCCAAGGCAAGCCTTCTTCGGATAACTGGTTCTACGAGTTCCCCGGTTGGGGCACGCTCACCAAACGCCGTGAAGCGTTCATGGTGGGTGATCCTGTCTCTTTTGCTTCGGGTCAAGCCGTTTATGCGTTGCCGGACGCCACCCAAGGCTGGCGGGCAGCGGACTTTGATACCTACCAGTACGGTCGTGCCGGTGAGGGTCATACTTATCATAACACCACCTCTTATCCTTCCTCTTACCGTTCGGACGCTACGGCAGAGATAACGCTGCGTGGGGGCGAATATGTGTTGGACGGACTGGTTGCCGGCGAGTGGTATCATTACACGGTTAATGTACCGTCTGCGGGCACTTATTGGCTGCAACTCACTACCCAAGGAACGGGCACTGTTTCCGTTTCGGTGGAGTCTTATCCGGTACCGATGGTATTACCAAAGGGACCGGTGACTTTGCGTGTAAAGATTGAGAACGTAGAGGGAGAAGTGGCTATTGAGTCCATGAAGTTAGTGACGGAGCAGCCTGTTCCCACAGCCATAGACCAGACACTAAGCACCAAACACCAGACACAATACACCAAACACCAGACACAAAAAGCGTTGCAGAACGGCATTGTTTATATCTCCCACCCCACAGGAGAATATAGGATAGAAGGCATCCTAAGCAATAAGCATTAAGCAATCACAAATCACTAACATATTGTTTAACCCTTAAATTTTAAGTAAAAATGAGAAAAACAAAATTGATTTTATCCCTCCTCTTCCTGACAAGTATGACTTGGGGTGCAACAACGGTTGCATTAAATCCAACCAATGAAGCTATCCTTCGGTACTCAGGCACTCCTGCCACCAATTTTGTTAATGTTGGAACCACCACTAAATTAACAACGGCTGATGAAGAGGAAATTAAGAGCAACGCTCAATTCTTTATGCTCCAACAATACGACTTCGCCGGAGTTAATCAAACCGCAGACGAGATTGCTGACCTTACCTTTAAGATTGGGAAAGGCAACGCTTCCGGAATTGTTGCTATTTGGCTTTATGAAGCAGACCCTCAAGGTAGTTATGTAGGTTCCGAATCTAACTGGACGGGTGGTAGTTTTGACTTTAATTCAATCCACTCTAATACATTATATACCACGGGAGCAGAATTCGCTTCTACTACCGAGGTTAAAATGCCGTTGGATACAGCCACATTCGAAAAAATAAACAGTCAAGAGTGCTATTTCTTTAGACTGACCGGAGAAGCATTAACCAAAGTGCTTAGTTACTCCGCAAGTCACAATAATAAAGTGACCCTACTGATTACTACCGTTTCCAAAGACGAAGAGGAAAAAATGGATTTGAATTGTGGAACTCAGGTAAAAGTGAAAACAAGACTTACCACGGATGCTCGCAAGCCGACCGCTACTTTTACCTATACTTATTCATTAGTCCATAATGAAACGCAAGGAACTGATTACGATAACTTACAAGCGGCTCTTGATGTTAACAATGATGGTGATGTTATCATTCTTAATGGAGATATACAGTTAACTGGTCGCCTAAATGCCAAAAATACTGTTACGATAAAGGATAACGGGAAAAAAGTTACCATTTATCGTACCAAAAATAAAAAAAATATGATGGTTTTACCGAACATATCAGGCAAGACCATTACATTTGAAGGTACAGAATTAGGTAATTTAGTCTTTGACGGAAGCACATGTACAGACGAGGAGCAAACAGCATTTGAAGCCAGTCATGGAGCTACTCTTAGTCTTAAAAATGTTGTAATTCAAAATATAACTACAACGAATAAAGCAGCAGTAGTCAATATATCTAATAGCAGCGGACAGGGAAAAATTGTTTTTGAGAATGTGTCCTTTAAGAATATCGTCTCTACAAGTGAAGAAAACCCTGCTGTGATTTATGGTAGTGCTATGACCGATGAAATGGTCACGTTTAAGGGCAACATTGATTTTGATTCCGATATTACGATTAATCACTGCTATTTTTCCGGTTGGCGCGAAAAAGCAGTAGCGGCAGAAAATGTGACCGTTACTAATCCTATTTTGCTGAATTATGCGGCGTGGCCTGAGCAATCAGGAAAAATTTTGGTAAAAGGAACTATTAACTCGGATGCTTTCACTATTCCGGAAACACAATGCGCATCAGGCTGGTTTGTTATCGCTAAAGAATCAGATAATAACGTGCTTATACGTAACACTCAGGCAGATGCTATTATCACTAACACAACCCAAACAAAACATTATAGCACCTTGTGGTCTGCTATCCATTACGCAGCAGAAGGCGATGTGCTAACCATCAACAAGAATTTCACTGTCAACAAAACGGTCGAAGTAGATAAGTCTTTAACCTTTTATGGTTACAACAAGACAATTACCAATGCTACAGGTAGTTTCTTGATGTACAATAGTACCGAAAACGGAAACATTACGTTGAAGGGTGAAAGTGGTTCCAATAGATTAATTATTGATGGCAATAATACAGCGACTAATGAATATACGTTAGTTGCCAATAATGGCGCTACATTAACCTTGCAGAATGTCAAAATGCAGAATATCAACACTTCTGCAAAACAGGGTGTTATTTCTTGTAAAAGTAACGGTTCGTTAGTTATGGATAATGTGCGATTTGATAACTGCTCCAATACGGGGGACTTCAAAACGTTAGTCTTTGTCGGGAACAATAATTGTACTCTAACAAACAAGATTGAGATTCCGGCTCCTGGTACGGCAGACCAATTATTCTATATTGAGAACGATTATCATATAACCGCAACGAATCCTACAAACGATAAGGTTATCGGAATAAAAGTTGATGCTACCAAACGCACAGAACATTCCGTAGTCGTTCAAGGTTGCAATACCCTCAATAAGTTTAACTTTAATGGGGAAGGGCTGAATTTCTATGTTAATGGTTCAGATATTTGCTGCCAACACCTTATTAAAAACCTTACTCAAGGCACGTATGAGTTAGACTTGACAACAGCCGTTACTAATGCGAATGAAGGAGATGAGATACAAGTGCTGAATGACATCACAATAAAAGCACGTCTTGAAATTAAGAAAGCCCTCACCATTCAAGGTGCTACCGGTCAAGAGAAAATCATCTGCGGAGTAAATGCAAGTACTCTGATGGTTTTAGCCAATGACAACACGGCTGACTATACCGTGACCTTTAGAAACCTCATTGTTGACGGACAGAGCACAAATCGTTCTACTCAATTGTTCGACACGAATAATAAAGCAAAAATGTGTTTCGATGGTGTCAGCGTGATTAATACGACCTACTTGGTTGTAACGGGCGATGTTAAATGTAATGGCAATGGCATTATTCTTACCGGCAATAACTCGTTCCCAACAGGTATTTATCTAAACAAAAACAAACGCGTTACTACCACCAATGCTACACACACAGAACCTATTCAACTGATCTTAGCGGGAGATTATGAAGAAAAGTATTCTATCGTTCTGACTTGCTCCGATCCCTCTCTCTTTACCGCTAAAGACGCCAATGGCAATGATTGGTATCTCTACCACGAGCAGAGCGGAGACAAGCACGAACTAAAAGGAAAGAAATACAAATCAGCAATTACGTTAGACGAGTCATTACTAACGAACGAAGATACCTTGGCTCTATATAACGGTCGCACTGTTGACATCACCCTCTCTCGTACCATTGCGGGGTCGGCTTCCGACTATTCGACCTTGTGCTTGCCGTTCGAGACGACCCAAGCGGAACTCGGTGCCGCAGAGGTTCTGGCTTATGACCACGCCTCCATCAACGGTGATGCAGCCGTGCTGACGTTTGTGCCCGTAACCGACTTGGAAGCCGGCAAACCGTATTTGGTTCGCTTTGCTTTGGATAAGACAAACACCGTCTTTACAGGCAAGACCATCACTGCCGCCACTCCGGGTTCTTACGGTGACGAACACTATTCATTCAAAGGCCTATTCTCGCAAACACAAATTACAACAGAGCAAACACAAAGTAAGATGTACTTAGGTGGCTCTAATACCCTCTATTGGGCTGGTGACAACTGCACCATCAAGGGTAGCCGTGGTTACATTGAGGCCGTTTCTGCTCCTGCTCAAGCGGCTCGTCGTGTTGCGCTCTACAATGCAGAGGCACAATCCCCGACGGGCAATTCATCATTGCATCATTCCATAAATTCATCATTTAAAATGATACGGGATGGTCAATTCGTGATTACCCGCGAGGGCAAGGAGTATAACGCTCTTGGCTATTAAACCCGTAAAACCTGTTAAACCCATTAAACTTATCATATAATGAAAACGTACAATAAACCACAAACACTCGTTGCTGCGATAGCATGCAATCAAGGGATTTGCCAAATAGCCAGTCCTACGGAGCTTAATTTGTATTATCCCAGTGAATACGGAACAGGAGGCGATGCTAACTAAGAAGCATAGACCCTTTACAGAGTTCGCTCTGTCTCTCACCGCTAACGCCTTGTGTGTTAGCGGTTTTTTTTCAAAAAAAGCAAATAAATTTGTATATATCAAAAAAAAGTTGTATCTTTGCACACAAAATAAAAAAAGCTATCTAAACCATCGTAAGCATGCTTCGAAAATTATTTGTATATATCTTCGTTTGCCTTAGTTGCTCCGCAATGAGCCTGCACGCACAGCGAGCGGAGTTTGACTATTCGGTCGGAGCAGAAGGTTCGCGCGCTTATATCCGCCTTCCGCGCGAACAAAAAGCAGTTCAAGCCATTCTCTATTGCCACCAGAACATGACCGAAGAGGTGCTATTCCGCAGTGCGTTCTTTACGCGCCAAATGGATAGCCTCGGAGTTGCAATGGCATTCATCCAACGAGGCTCGCAAGATTGGGATGTAACGGCTGTGGATGAGAACGGACTGACTTGCCAAGAACGCTTTGAACACATCATCAACGCCTTTGCCGAAGGCACCCAACATCCCGAAATAGTATCCGCTAAGATTATTCCTTTTGGACATTCAGCGCAAGCCACTTTTCCTTGGAACTTTGCCGCATGGAACAAAGAACGCACGCTATGTATCCTCTCCTACCACGGCGATGCCCCGCGCACCCACCTCTGCGGGTACGGCCGAGCCAATATCGAATGGGGGCGCACACGGAACATTGACCGCATCCCCGCTCTTATGATAGAGGGCGAATATGAGTGGTGGGAAGCACGCGTCAACCCCGCCTTAGCTTTCCGCATGCACTACCCCGATAGCCGTATATCCTTCCTCTGTGACACCGAGAGAGGGCACTTCGATTTAGGCGAAGAGACACAAGCCTACATCGCCCTTTTTATTGAGAAAGCACTCCACTATCAGCCCGTTTCAACGCACTCGGAGGACGGAAATGAGCAGTTTGTGGCTCAAGCAGTAGATGGTCAACTCTACTCCCGTTGGCGCGCTGACGGACAATTGGCGGACAATGAGCACGACTGCTTTTGGTACTTCGACGAGGAGATGGTGAACCTAACTAAAGCCCGTTATGCACGTTCATTAGGCAAGAAAATGCAGTACGTGTCTGCTAAGATAAACGGTGAACTACTCCCCTATAACGCCAATAGTCATATCAAGATCAACTACACTTGCGACAAGCAAGAGTTTAGTTTAGAACCTGTCTTTGTGGACGAGACGCGCAGCCATGAAGTGAAGGAACATGCGCCTTCCAAACCGCGCGTAGTGCTCATCAGCGGGCCTGCTATTCAAACAGGGGAATATACGTTTCGGATAGATGAAGACTATTTCGGCAAGGATCCCAAGCGACTTTGGTCGGGGATAACGCTCTGCGTTGAAGCCGACGGGGACAAAGAATATAAAGGAACCGTACAAGAAATCAATATTAAACATAACTATGATAAGTAATTTACATATGATCTCTAAACCGTCACGTAGAATAGGCCTTTTCCTCCTGCTATGCTCTACCTTAGCCTTTGGTAGTCCCGTTCATGTACGCCACTTGGGCGGTCCGGAGGGGCTGAAAGACTTGTTAGTTAACGTCATCCATCGCGATTCCAGCGGTTTGGTCTGGCTCGGAACCGGTTCGTCCGTAGAACTGTTTGACGGCATCCGCCTCACGCACTTCCCATTACCCGGTAATAACGATTTCTCCCAACGCGTAACCGCCATCGTGGGGCAAAGCGATAAACAACTATACGTGGGCAACGGCAACGGCTTATATAGCCTATCAGCCCCCACCAATCAACCTATTGCCCAAGCACAATGGCTGGCTATAGGCGAGAACCAAATAGTAGGTGCTATCAGCGACCTCTACCTCCATAACGAGACTCTATATGTAGCCACCGACCACGGCTTATATACCTGCGACATGTCGGGAGCACTAGACACCAGACACCTCACACCGGATACCAAACACTATCCCCTCCACCCCAATGACCTGAATAGTGCCAATCAGTTACGGCACCTATGCATGGACAAAGACGGGGTTCTATGGATGACCTCACCCGTGGGATTACACGCCTTACTGCCCAACCGGCAAATAACGCACTACCTCTATCCCGACTTGCCCGAGGGAGGCTTCAGCAGTATATGCTACGTGCAGGACACCCTACTCTTAGGAACTTTTCACAATGGGATATACTATTTCTCCATACCGAACGCCACGTACGGTCTACTCAAACCCGGTGTTCAACCCATTAGCGCCCTACAAGCCATCAATAACGACAGTCTTCTTATCGCCACCGACGGCGGAGGCGTACAGATGATCAACCGACATAACCTCCAACCGCTACCCCTCAACTGCGAACCGTTCACATCCAATAACGTCTATTCCATGCTTTACGACCAAGAGGGATTACTGTGGGTCGGTTATTACCAACAAGGATTAGACTACACCATTCATCAAGACCGCACCATACAAGTCTATCAAACACCCACATGGGATAGTTATGGAAAAGCCGTTCGAGCCTTTGCCACTCACGGCGATTGGAAGATGATCGGCACCCGCGACGGACTGTATATGATCAACGAACAAACGGGCAAAGTGCGCACGTTCAGCGAGAAAGAACTCAATGCACAAATGATTTTCGCCATCTGCGCTTATCGGCAGCGTTTTTATATCGGTACCTTCGGAGGCGGATTATACTCGCTCTCCTCTACCTCACAACCTCAACTCGTCCATGAACAAGTCGGTTCGCAAATCTTCTGCCTCACTCCTGACACAACCGGGTTACTCTGGGTCGGCAGCGAGAAAGGCGTTTATGCTTTAGAGGGGAATAAGATTGTTCATCAGTTCGACGCCTCCAACTCTCGCTTGCCCAAAGGAAACGTTTATGCTATTTTCTTTGACCGATTAGGCAGAGGTTGGTTCTGCACCCAATCGGGCATGGCGATCTACGATGCCGAACAGCACACGATTAGAACGGACATCTTCCCTAATGCCTTCCCGCATCAACAAGCCGTTCGATCCGTCTATCAGGACTCCGAAGGAACCCTCTTTTTCCTCCCCGATAAGGGACATGTGTTTGCGTGCAACGAACACTTGCGCATGCTACCCATGAATCTTCCCGACGTAGAAGGGCTATTCATTACCAAAGATGCACAAGGCAGGTTATGGCTCGGTACAACGAACGGTTTATACTGTTTCGCCCATGCAAACAGCGAACTCACCCTCCAAAACTACTACGACTTCTCCTCCGGTTTGCCGGATAATATCTTCACCCTTTGTCAACCCTACTGGGACAAGGATAGCACCCTATGGATGGGACATAGCCGCGGATTAGTATCCCTACCCCCCTCCCTACCCCTCTACTCCCCTACTCCCCAAGTCATTGACGTACAACAGCAAGGCGGCAACGTCACGTTCCTCTTCTCCGATTTACGTTTCACGCTACCCCAGTACACACACTATACTTACGGACTCAAAGGATTTGAAATCGACGAACATACCTTAGACGGCTATAGCCAATGCTCCTATTCGGGGCTTCCTATGGGCAAATATACGTTCGTGCTTCGCAATAGTTATCGACCCAACAGCCAATCTGTTTACCTCCTCCGCGTGCCTATGTCCCGCTTGGATGCCTTCATTATTGTTACGGCAATACTGATTGCCATTATCTTTGTACTCCTCGCACTATACCTACATCACCGCAAACGCTATCATCCCAAAGCAGATAGGCAGATAGGCGGAAAGGCGGAAAGGACTACATCCTATCGCACTTTCCATATGTCCACGCAAGAACTGAAAGCGCTTAGTGCCCGTTTCAGTCAAGCGGTGGAGCAGAACAAAACCTATCTTAATCCTACACTGCGCATTGCCGATGTAGCGGCGAAAATAGAGGTCAGTTCCTATTCGCTCAGTTATATGCTCAACCAGTACCTGCACACGAACTTCAACGACTACATCAATAAACTGCGCATCGATTACTTCTGCCAACGCGTCAAGAAAGGAGACGCTAAGCGGTTCTCGATAGACACCCTCTCCCAAGAATGCGGATTCGTCTCAAGGGCAGGCTTCTTCCGTAACTTCAAGAAGATAATGGGCAAAACTCCTAACGAATATATCCAATCCATAAAAACCACTAACCACTAACCATGACCACCCTATTGATTATATTAGCCTTATGGGCGAACCCTATCCTGCCCTACGATTATTCCGATCCGGATGCGATTCGCGTAGATAAGACCTATTACATGGTCTCCTCCACCTTTCAGTTCGTGCCCGGACTACCCGTTCTCACCTCCACTGATTTGGCTCATTGGACTTATACCACCGCAGCTCTCCCCTACGAGATACCCGATAACGGCAGCGTGTGGGCTCCCGCTATCCGCTTCCATAACGGACGATTCTACATCTATTACGGTGACCCCGACCATGGCATATACTGCATTCGCAGCCGGCACTATGCCCGCACCAAACAAATAGTACCCGAAGCCATTCAATGGGAAAAAGCCGTACTCGTTTGTCAAGCCAAAGGTTACATAGACCCCTGTCCCTATTGGACGGAGGACGGACACTGCTATCTGACACACGCTTTTGCCGGTTCACGCGCCGGATTCAAGAGTGCTATTGCTCTCATGGAACTGACCGAAGACGGATTGACCGTTATCAAACCCAGTACCCTCATCTATGACGGACACGAAGATCACCCCACCATCGAGGGAACCAAGATCTACCACCGCAATAACTATTACTACCTCTTCTGCCCCGCCGGAGGCGTTGCCACCGGTTGGCAGTTATGCCTACGCTCGCGCAGCATATATGGTCCCTATGAGGTACGCAAAGTGCTCGAACAGGGACAGACGGCGATTAACGGCCCTCACCAAGGAGCTTGGGTGGATGACTACTTCCTGCATTTCCAAGACGTAGGTCCCGCCGGACGCATCCTGCATATACAACCCCTCCGCTGGCAAGATGACTGGCCCGTGATAGGCAACAACGGCACCCCCGTGGACTCCGTCAACCTACCTGCTTCTCACTCTCTACTTTCACTTTCCACTTTCACTTCATCCAATCCCCCTCACTGGTCGGGCAAGTACGATCCCCGTTATGTGTATAACAACCCCACGGACGGATCCGTAAGACTCTTCTCTTTCCCCTGCGAAGCGGTAGAAAAAGCCCCCAACCTCCGTTTATACCGCATCCCCGCCGGTGCATTCACATATACTGCCCACGTGCGTTTTATGCCTAATCCTAATAAGACGTTCACCCTCTTTACCTATGACCAAGCGCAAGCTGCAAAGGACACCCTACAAGAGCAAGCCGGACTCGTTGTTTACGGACGAGAGGTACACTATCTTCCCGTCACACCCAACCAATGGATGTGGCTACGTGTAGAAATGAATGAGCAGTTCATGTGCCAATTCTACACCTCTACCGACAACGAACACTACACCCCCTACGGCGACCCATTCCCTGCTCAGTCCTCCGGTTGGTCAGGCGCACGCGTGGGATTATACTGCATTCGCAACCAAGCCCGCATCAATGACTCCGGGTGGCTCGACATCAAAACCGAAACCCTAACCACTAAGCAATAAGCACTAACCACTAAACACTAAACACTCATGTCCCTCCTTCTAACCCTTCTTGCCGTTGTACCCTGGCAGAACTTACAAGTCAATCAAGTCAATGCGCTACCCGCGCATAGCACCTATTATGTTTATTCGACCACACAAGACGCTTTAGACGCGAAGCAAACAAAAAGCGATCGTTACCTCAGTCTTTGGGGTACGTGGGCGTTTGAGTTCACTCCCAACGGAGTGGAATGCGACAAGCCCCTCAAGGACTCCCTTCCCGTTCCCTCTTGCATAGAGCGCTATGGGTACGGCAAACCTTTCTATCGGAACATCGGTTATGTGTGGAAAGAGTGGTATCAAAACAACCCTCCCTATGCCCCCGACTCCATGAACTATGTAGCGCACTACTCGCGCCATTTCACCGTTCCCTCCTCTTTTGCCGGCAAACAGGTGAACCTCTACATAGGTTCCGCCACGAGCAATGTGCAAGTGCTCATCAACGGCAAGAAAGTGGGCTATAGCGAGGATAGCAAACTGGCCGTCGAGTTCGACATCACACGTTACCTCAAGAAAGGCAATAACCGCATTGACCTCATCCTTCATCGTTGGTGCGATGGCACCTATGTGGAAGACCAAGACTTCTGGCGACTAACCGGCCTCAGTCGCGAACTGTATCTGGTAGCCCGCGAGAAAAGCCATATCACCGACTTCTTCGTGCATGCCGATTATGATTATCACAACGGCCAAGGACTGCTGTCCGTGGACTATATAGAAGGCGTTAACCTCAAGAACTGTACTATCGAACTCGCCTTATACGACGACAACACCCCCCTACTCCTCTACCCCTCTACTCCCCTACTCCCCAACGTCTCTACTCCCCTACCCCTCAACATCAAGCCCTGGTCGGACGCTTCACCCACTTGTTACCGCTTGCTGCTCACGCTCAAGAACGCCAAGAACGAGGTCTTAGAAGTCATACCCCAGCGAATCGGATTTAGACGCGTTGAGATCATCAATCGCCAGTTACTCGTTAACGGTCAACCCGTAGAGTTCCGCGGCGTGAATAGGCATGAGATGGATCCCGACGGCGGGTATGTGATGTCCCGCGAGCGGATGGAGAAAGACATCGCCGTTATCAAGCAGTTTGGATTTAACGCTGTTCGCACTTGTCACTATCCGGACGATCCCTATTGGTACGAGTTATGCGATAAGAATGGCATTTATCTCGTTGCCGAAGCCAATGTAGAAAGTCATGGATTGGTCGCAGACGAACAACTACGCACAGGAACAAATCCTGCCTTTGCACACGTTATTTTAGAGCGCAACCAACGGCATGTAATAACGATGAAGAACCACCCCTCTGTGCTGATATGGTCCTTAGGAAATGAGAACGGAGAGGGCGAGAATTACCGGCAAGCCTACCAATGGATTAAGCAATATGATCCCTCGCGTTTTGTTCACTACGAACCGGCACGATTAGCGGATTACTCGGATTTCTACTGCCCCATGTACGATCCCTATGACCGCTACGAGAAACGCGTTAGTCAAACCAATAAACCGATGTTCCTCTGCGAGTACGCTCACGCAATGGGTAACTCCATGGGCGGTTTCAAAGAGTATTGGGATCTATTCCGCCGCTATCCCATGATGCAAGGCGGATTCATCTGGGATTTCTGTGACCAAGGCTTACGTGAATACACATCCGACGGACGTGAATACTTCGCTTATGCCGGAGACTACGAACCGGTGTTCAATAGCGATTATAACTTCAATTGCAACGGCGTCTTTAACCCCGACCGCCGACCCAACCCCCACGCCTACGAAGTACAATGGGTCATGCTCCACCCAACACCGGACACCATCCACCAAACACCGGACACCCTACTCCCCTACACCCCTACTCCCCTACACTACGTCTTAGATAATCAC
>JAZRWG010000055.1:0-29036 GCA_045599545.1 Paludibacteraceae bacterium
GCTCATGATAGTGCAATCTTAAAATTTAACACTATCCTTGCAAAAACTCTGCCAAGAACCTCACGCGCTAAAAACGTGTATAACTAACTGTATATTAATAATTTATAATCGTTCATTAAAAAGTTAAGTGGACACTAGTGTTATTTTTTATTTATTTCCATAAATTTATTTGCACATATCAAAAATTTTCACTATCTTTGCACCCGAATTTGTAGATTATTAACTAATTTCTTTAATTTACAACTAAAATGAGAAAACTCTTTTTTATCTATTCCTAAAGTTAGGCTTCCGTATTGGCGGATAAAACATTAGGTGATAAACAATTAATAACAAACAAAACAAACAATTAAACAATGAGAAAAGTATTTTTAGCCTTTATGGCCGTTGCAGCCATCGCATTGGTGGGCTGCAAAGACAAGAATGAACCCGAAATCAAAAAAGTAACTAAACATGCCGATTATCTTTACTCGTATGAAGCAGACAACTATGGCACTGAAGCACCCTCTTATGTTATTATGGACGGAGTAGGTCGTTTCCCAATGTTTGGTTGCAGTGCTGTTAGAAACGGTAATTTCTATGGTCGCAACTTGGACTTTAACATCAACGAACTCTGTGAGTTTGTGATAAGTACCAAAGTGACAGACACCCGCAAACACGCCTCTATCGGTGTGGTTAATCCCCTTTTCTATACCATCACCAACGATATGGTTAAGGCAGGACTGCCGGATTCGGTGCTTAACTATATTCCTTGGCTGACGATGGACGGTATCAACGATGCCGGACTGGTGTGCAACATCAATGTGGTAAATATGGCAGATATTAAAGAGACCCCTCACACCAACACCAATCCCGGTGCTCCGAAGATTATGGTGATGAACCTTGTTCGTGCCCTGTTGGATAACTGTAAAGATGTAGAAGAAGCCAAAGCGTTTATTTTAGCGCATGACATCACCCCTATCCCCACCACTTGGGACGGACATATCATGATTGCAGACCCGAATAAGACCGTGATAGTGGAATTCACGGGCGAGAAAGGCAATGAAGTCAAATTTGTGGAGCAAGAGCAGATGATTATGACAAACTTCTACAATCACCTGTTTAAAGAAGAAAACTTCTTGCGTGATCGCAGCATCAATAACTTCCCCAACCATTCCTGCGGTATGGAAAGATACTTTATCCTCTCCGATAATTACGCCACTGGCAACTCGATGCAAGGCATGTGGGATTTGCTCAAGAAGGTAAAATACACTCAGGCATACGACACGACTGTTGATCCCTTCTGGTGCTCGGAATACTATGATACTCCTAAGATTCCTACCTTTGACGAACATCCTATGTCCTATTGGACTAAAGAAAAAGTTTTGAAAGAAGAAGAACCCCAAAAAGAGATTGCTGCTTACGAGAAATATAAAGCTACGGGTGAATACAATTTAGACGATGGTCTATGGTTCACCACGCATAACAGTACCTACGATATCGCCAATAAGACCCTTTGGGTAACCGTCCGCGAGAAATACGAGAAACATTACGAGTTCAAGTTGAAATAAATGAAAAAAATAATCGTTTTATTCGTGTTGTCCGCCTTGGCGGGTTCGCTTATGGCGGAGGACACGATTGCGACGGTAATCCGGACGGCAGACACGATTGCAGTCCCGGAGGTCAGTTTGAAGAAGAAGTTCTACTACGGTTATAACTTCGACATCTACTTCCACAACGATACGAAGGATCGTTTGAAAGCCAATGGATGGTCTTTCTCGCTGTCTCCGGAGTTCGGCTATCGGATAAGCGAAAAAGCCCAAGTCGGTTTGCGTTTAGGCGGATCCTATTACCGCCAAAACGAGACGTTTACGATTAAGTTAGACAACGTTGAGAAGGAAACGGAACTTAAGATTCATGGCGGTTCGTGGGAAGTGGCTCCCTATGGACGCTATCGTATGAAGACGCTCTTTAATGAGAAATTAGGTATCTGGCTTGAACTACATGGTTATACCAGTATGACCTTCCCTACTATCGAAGGTGGCAATCCCGCAGGTACGGATTACGACGGACTTAAACATACTATCTCATACGGTATTCAGCTCTCTCCGCTGATTACGTTTCAGTTTAACGAGAAGAGTACGTTTAACTTCTTCTTTTCTATCCTTAGTTTGGGCTATAGTGGAACGACACGTGTGTATAGGGATATAGTTGGTCAAACTCATAAAGAGTATAGTAACGATATCATCCTTTTCTCGGGTAAGCTCAGCAACCTTCTTGCGAACCAATTTACTCCGGGATTGTATGGTATCAGGTTTGGAGTGCAGAAGTCATTCTAATGAAGATTGAAGATTGAAGAATGAAGAATAAAAAGCATCTGTTATGGATATTACCGGCTGTGCTCATTGGTGTGGGCATAGCCGGTGTCCTAACGGTTGCCGGTTTGATTGCTACTCCTGTCGTCCGGCAGAAGATACTGGACAAAGGAATAGAGATCGCCTCCGAGAAGACGGGGTATGATATCGAGCTTCATCGACTTTATCTATCCCCCTTCCATCAGTTGCCATCAACCATCTTTAACGATTCCGTTGTTGTTGAGATAGACACTCTTTTCATCGGTCACGCGAATCAAGACACGCTGCTCTATCTCGACCATTTGGCGCTGAGCGCATTGCCGCTGGCAAAAGATAGTACGCTATCGTCTATCCACTTGCGGGACACTATATCTGTCTTTCGGTTGGAGTTGGATAATGCCGTTGCCCACACGGATAGCCTGATTGAGGCAGTCAAGATTGATGCGAACGTTGGACGACTGCGAGCCTCCAGCCCAGGTATTGTCTTGAAGGCGGGTGCTTATCCGTTGCACGGCTTGCAGTTAGCCGATGCGGATGTAGCCATCACCCTCAACGATACACCAAAAGACACGATACAAAACACCACAACACCCCTTCTCGCCTTTGATGTGCCCGATGGGCGATTGGATAATATCCGTTTCCGCTTGTTGCCGTTGGGATTGGATATTGCTACGCAGTCCCTTCAAACAACGGCTTTGGCGGATGTGGGACATAATTTATACGATGTACCCCTTCTGCATGTGGGGTGCGGACATTTCCGATTGGACAAGTTAAGTATTCCAATCGATACGCTCTATGGCGACGCCAAAGTAAACCTAAACGAACAATTGATAACCTCTAATGGTCTTCATGCTCGTTGCGACTCGTTGGAGGCGGAAGTGGATGTGAAAAAGACGTATTTTGATTTGGATAAGATGTTGGTGCATTTTGCTGCCGACGCTACACTACAAGGCAACACCGCGTACGCGCAAGGCTTCTATAATATAAAAAAGCAAGCCTACGACTTAACGGCTAACCTGCATCATCTTGACTTGTCTCCGTTATTGGGAGATTCGACGGTCGCTTTGCTGTCCGGTAAGATCAAAGCCAAAGGGCAAGGACTGGATGTGAAATCCAGTCGGATGCGGGCGCAAGTAGAGGTTGACTTGCCCACGTGCGTATATAACGAATATAACCTTTCGGGCGTGCAAGTCCAAGCCGCAGTCTCGGACACGGGTACGGCTTGCGATATAGCGTTAGAGCAGTTGGCACTCAACCTGCGCTCGCCCAAACACTTGTCCGCATTGATGAGTGGTATTAACCCTCTCTTGGCAGCCGTGCGTGACACAACGATGATTCCTAAGATAACCTCCTGCCAAGACCTCACTCAGATAGACACCTTGCTTGCCTTAGTGCCGCCGGTGGATATCAATATGCACTTGGGACAACATAGTTTCGTGCAGCCCATCATCGAGCAGCGCGGCTTGGATATTGACCACTTGGATGTATCCCTCCACTCTGATACAACGAGGGCACAGTTATTGGTGGATGCGGCGATACCGACGATTGACCATCCGGAGGACTCAACGGCTCTGCGATTGCCGGCGACGAAGGTGCAACTGATGGTGAAGAATCAACCATCCATCACCCATTTGACCCTCTCTGCGGCAGCCAAAGTGGCAGATGGGTTGATGTCTTTCCACGGTGTGAATACGGATTTCAGTTTTCAGATGGATGTGCGTCGCAAAGAACACTTGTTATTCGGTGATGGAGGTATCCGTTTGGACGATTTGCGTTACGATACGATTGCCTTGGACAATCGTTCTATCGACTTTACGATTGAGCCTTCGCAACGCTATGCCGGTGGAGCGTTTATGCTGAAAGCGAACTTGGACGATATACCGTTGGATTTAGTAGATAGTATCTTGAATAAGCCCGATATTGATTTGAGCGGTCACATCCGTGCCGGTGTGGCTTTAGACGGTCTGCCTTTGCATCGAGATATGTCTGCGCAAGTGCAGCCCATAGGCGTGAAAGCCTTTTATAAACCTTACGAAGTGGAGATAGGTTTGGGGCAGACACCTATTACGATGGAGCATAATAATGTGCGTTTCAACGGACTGCCCATCTATGGTGTAGATAGTTCGTTCATCACCCTTAATGGCGGATTGAACTTAGATAGTTCGTATTTGGACGTGACGTTTGCTTCGGATAGTTTTGCGCCTATTCGTTTGGTTCCTAATGGTCCGATACCTATCTATGGTGACTTAGCGGTAGCTATCCAAGGACAAGTGAAGGGTCCGTTCCGCCATTTCGATGCAGATGTGGATGTGGATATCCTTCCCGTTACGGACCTCACGTACCCAATCGACGGGAATAACTTTGCACAGCTCTTCCCTACCGGTAAGGTACACGCACACTATGCAGATAGCCTCGATTTGAATGGCACTATTTATGTGAATAAAGGTACGGTCAAATTCTCGCCAAAGGCATATCCGATGCTTCCCTTCCAAGTCGATTCGGGCAGTTATGCGCGTTTGAACGGTGCCATCAAAGCCACCGAATTAGCAGTCTCTGCTTCCCAATCCGTCAAAGCCGATGTGCAATCGGAAGGCGAGCAGTCGCGCCGTGTCGATTTCAATGCGGGCGTGAGGGTGAACGGTCCTTTGAGCGAGTTAGGAATCAACTCCATCGGTTTCTTCTTGGAAGCCCCGCACGATGAGCAGATAACGCAGGAACTTAACTCTAAGACAGAAGAAGACCGCAACGGATTGGCGATGATTCTGTTAGGAACAGGCATGTACGTAGGCGAGAGTAATGTGGCGGCAAAGAAGGACGGTTATGCGATGTCTAGTATCTTCAATAGTAAGATTAATGCTGCACTGGCGAACTCCAAAGCGGGTAAGGTAATTGATATCGACCTTAGTTCGGGAGAGAAGATACACGGAAACAATGTCAGAACGCAAGACTTAGACCTAACGATTAGTAAGTCGTTCTTCAAAGACAGACTGCGGGTAAGTATCGGTTCTACACTCTCCGATAATCCCGAGATTAACAAGACCCAAGGGCTGCTTAGCAGTATTCGGGCAGATTATAAGCTTGTTCCTTCGGGCAATGTGTTAGCGCACGCCTTCTCCAAAAAAGACTACGACAACGTCTTAGAAGGCGAACTGAATAAGTCCGGTATCGGTGTGCGTGCACTGAAAGAGTGGAAACGTTTTGTAAAAGACTCTCTCAACTACACGTACAGTATTACGGGTGATGTTGATGTTATCTACCGAAGCAATAACTCCATCGGTCCAGACGGAGCACTGACCTTAGGTGTACGTAACTTAATGGGCAATAACGAAGCCTTGTCGCTCAAGATGAAGGGGGCTTATTATTGGTCACTAAACAAGAACTTCCCGGGCGACCCAAAGAACAAGAATACCTATAAGTTAGGTGCCGATTTGGTATTCGTCTTGCCTTATCTACATTGGGGGAGAGATGACGCTCCGGAAGGCAACACACGTTATTTGGTTGGGTATCAGTACGAGAATATTGCCGGCGGTTATAATATTCATAAGATATCGGGTTCGTTTACGTATTTTATCCGTTCCGGCAAGTATATCACGCACTCGTTTACGCCCTTTTCTCTGTCGGTGGTGAAGATGAACTCAGCTTCGCTCGACCTCAGGGATAAGGCAGCAGACTATCCGCAATTAGTGGCAGTGCTTGTTGGTGATGAACTGATTCCTGCCGTTGGGTATAGTTTTACGTACGATAACTACCGCTCGGAGCGCGTGGTGAACACGTTCTTTGATTGGGACATCAAAGAGGCAGGTAACCTCATCAACGCGATGTACCTCCTCGGCGGAAAGAAATGGAACGACAAAAACAAAGGTGCTTTCCATCATTTTGTTAAGACGAGTGTGGAGTTGCGCAATAAGTTTAATATCACGCAAACCATCTGTTTTGCTACACGTCTGTTTGCCGGAGCGATATTGCCGTTAGGTAACTCCGAATATTCGCCTATGTCGGAGAAATACCACGCCGGAGGAACGCTAAGTATGCGTTTTGCGGCGCCTAACTCCTACGGACCCGGAAACTTCTACAGTCCTAAGTACAACCAAGCTTTCTTCCATACAGGTGACTTCAAGTTAGAGGCGAATGCGGAGTTCCGCTTCCCGATTGTGTGGAAACTCAGAGGCGCTGTCTTTGCCGACGTGGGTAACGTGTGGAACTGGGAGGATACGTGGGATACTGCCCAAAAAATAGGTGAAGAGGACTTTACGAAGAAGTTCGGTTTTACCGAGGACGTGGAAGATGGCTTTAGGTTTAAGAACTTAGGCAAACAGTTAGCCCTTGGTACGGGTTTGGGTTTGCGTGTAGATATTGAGTCTATCGTTGTTCGTTTGGACATTGGTGTTGGGTTGCATTTACCTTATCAGACCTACAAGCATGATAAGAAAGGCAATATAACCGATGAGCCGATTAACAAGTACTATAATATCCCTACCGTCTATGATGGCCTACGCGTGAACTTCGGTATCGGCTATCCGTTCTAAGAGGATAGTATATTGTGAAAAATATAACAAACGTATAAAATTTTTTTCGTTTAAATTTGCATATGTTAGAAAAAAGTATTATCTTGGGCAAGCTGCCTGCTTCGCATTCCCCCCAATGTACGGTCGCATATTTATTAAAATGAGCAAAAAATTGGGCACAACGGCTACCGCCGCCTAATACTCCTTTTGTTCTATATTTTCATGAGCAAGCTCCCAAAATATATCCCAAAAGTACTATTATTTGATTAAAAATCAATTTTTGTGCCCAATAAATTTGCTCATTCCAAATTTTTGTTGTATATTTGCACCCAAATTGTGAAAACGAAAAATAATTATACAAAGATATGGAACTCAGTGAACAAGAATTAGTGCGCAGACAAAGTCTGCAAACCATGAGGGATTTGGGCATCGACCCCTACCCCGCTGCCGAGTACGTGGTGACAGGCTACTCCAAAGACATAAAGGAACATTTCGACGAATGGGACGGCAAAGAAGTTACCATCGCCGGACGACTGATGAGTAAACGAATCATGGGTAAAGCCTCCTTTATTGAAATCCAAGACTCCAAGGGACGTATTCAATGCTATGTAAGCCGAGATGACATACAAAGTCCTGCCCCCGAGGCCAACGCAGATGAGTTGAAAGTTGAAAGTTTAAAGTTGAAAGAAGTTGAAAGTCAAAAGTTGACCGTGGAGCAGCAGATGTACAACGTCGTTTTCAAGAAACTGTTGGATATAGGTGACTTTATCGGTATTCAAGGCTTTGTGTTCCGCACCCAGATGGGCGAGATCAGTGTACACGCCAAGAAACTGACGGTGCTCTCCAAATCGCTGCGCGTGCTGCCTATCGTCAAATATAAGGACGGCGTAGCTTATGACGGTTTCAATGACCCCGAACTGCGCTACCGCCAGCGTTATGTAGACCTCGTGGTGAACGAGGGCGTAAAGGACACCTTCCTCAAACGCGCCACTATCTTACGCACGATGCGTCAAGTCTTTGACGAGGCAGGCTATACGGAAGTGGAGACCCCTATCCTACAGCAGATTGCCGGCGGTGCTACCGCTCGTCCGTTCATTACACACCATAACACGCTCGATGTAGATATGTACCTGAGAATAGCCACTGAACTCTATCTCAAGCGACTGATCGTCGGTGGTTTTGAGGGCGTTTATGAGATCGGACGTAACTTCCGTAACGAGGGCATGGACCGCAGTCATAACCCCGAGTTCACTTGCATGGAACTCTATGTTCAGTATAAGGACTATAACTGGATGATGGGCTTTACCGAGCAACTGCTTGAGAAGATTGCCATTGCCGTGAACGGCACCACCAAAGTTAAAGTGGGTGAGAATGAGATAGACTTCAAA
Organism: Paludibacteraceae bacterium; assembly: GCA_045599545.1. Taxonomy (GTDB): domain Bacteria; phylum Bacteroidota; class Bacteroidia; order Bacteroidales; family Paludibacteraceae; genus Colicola. Next base: position 8,224 of record JAZRWG010000055.1, read on the forward strand.
GCGCCTTATCGCCGTCTGCCTATCCTTGACGCTATCAAAGAGAAGACAGGCGAAGATTTGAGCACAATGAGCGAAGAGGATATTCGCAAAGTAGCCATCAAATACGGAGTAGAAGGAACGGATAAGATGGGTAAAGGTAAACTCATTGACGAGATCTTCGGCGAGACCTGCGAGGGTACATTTATACAGCCGACCTTTATCACCGATTATCCTGTGGAGATGAGTCCGCTGACAAAGATGCACCGCTCCAAACCGGGTCTGACCGAACGTTTTGAGCTCATGGTGAACGGCAAGGAACTAGCCAACGCTTATTCGGAGCTGAACGATCCTATTGACCAATATAATCGCTTTGTAGAGCAGATGAAACTCGCCGACAAGGGCGATGATGAAGCCATGGTTATTGACCACGATTTTGTACGGGCACTGGAGTACGGTATGCCGCCCACCAGTGGTATCGGCATCGGCATCGACCGATTGGCTATCCTCATGACGGGACAGAGTTCGATTCAAGAGGTGCTGCTGTTCCCCACGATGAGGTTTGTGGAAAGTCATAAGAATGATGAATAATTCAAGAGTTGCTATATTAGGAAACGGGAGTTGGGCGACGGCACTGGCGAAGGTGCTGCTCATCAATCAACCGCATATCAACTGGTATATACGGCGAAGAGAGGCCATCAACGAGTTTAGAACCTTAGGCAAGAACCCCGATTACTTGAGTAACGTGCGCTTCGACACGAACCGCATCCGCTTCTCGAACGATATCAACGAGATCATCAGCGAGTCGGACATCATCGTACTCGCTATCCCCTCCCCGTACGTAAAGGCGACACTTAACAAAGTGAAGCGGTCGATGAGACAGAAACTCATTATCTCCGCCGTCAAGGGCATGATTCCCGAGGAGAACATGATCATAACCGACTACCTCAAGCATAAGTTCCACGTGCCCTACTCTAACCTCGCCGTTATTGCCGGACCGTGCCACGCCGAAGAGATAGCATTAGAGCGACTGAGCTACCTCACCATCGGCTGCGAGGATTTAGTGATGGCCAAGAAAGCTGCCGAACTATTCGAAACGGACTTCGTGAGGACGTGTATCAGTGACGACGTAGCCGGACTGGAATACTCGTCCGTGATGAAGAACATCTATGCTATCGCCGCAGGCCTATGTTACGGTCTACATTACGGTGATAACTTCCAGTCCATCCTCATTGCTAATGCTATTCAAGAGATAGACCGCTTTGTTATGGCCTTTGATAACCGCCACCGCAATATAGACGCGTCGGGATACTTAGGCGATGTATTAGTGACGGCCTATTCTAAGTTCAGTCGTAACCGCCAGTTCGGTCAACTGATAGGCCTTGGCTACAGCGTGAAAGCGGCTCAGATAGAGATGGAGATGGTAGCCGAAGGTTATTACGGCACCAAGTGTATTCACGAGGCTAACACGCACGCACAAGTGAGGCTCCCCATTGCTGAAGCGATGTATCAGATACTCTATAATCACCAATCGCCTACGATTGCCATCAAAGAACTAACACAAAAACTACAATAAAATGAAATTAGACATTACCAATGCCGCTTGCTTTGTACCCGCCGGTACACTGGAGCGCGAGGCAGCCAAGACAGCTGCTGCCAATGAATTATTAGAGAACGGAAAAGGAGAAGGAAACGATTTCTTAGGTTGGGTACACCTACCCTCTGAGACGACGGACGCTTTCCTCAATGATATCCAAGCTACCGCTGACCGGCTGCGTGCCAAAGCCGAGATTATCGTGGTGGCAGGCATCGGCGGTTCGTACCTCGGTCCGCGTGCCGTGAACGAGGCACTGGACCATACTTTTGGTATGAATGGCAATAACCCCCGTGTGGTCTACGCCGGCAATAACATCGGTGAGGATTACTTAGCCGACCTAATGGAACTGATAGAGGGTAAGACGTTCGCTATCATTAATATATCCAAGTCCGGCACCACAACCGAGACCGCCTTGGCTTTCCGTTTGCTCAAGACCCAACTTGAGAAACAGGTTGGTAAGGCGCAAGCCAAAGAGCTCATTGTTTGCATCACCGACAAAGCCAAAGGTGCTGCCCGCAAGGTAGCTGAGATAGAGGGCTATAAGACGTTCGTTATTCCGGATAACGTGGGCGGTCGCTTCAGCGTACTGACCCCCGTAGGACTGCTGCCCGTAGCCTGCGCCGGACACGATATAAAAGCGTTAATCAAGGGTGCTCAAGACATGGAGAAAGCCACGGGTGTAGAGGTTGAATATGCCAAGAACCCCGCTTGCCAGTACGCCGCTATTCGCAATAGTCTTTATCAGTTCGGGAAGAAAATAGAGATCATGGCGAACTTCAATCCCAAAGTACACTATTTCGCTGAGTGGTGGTAACAACTCTACGGCGAGAGCGAAGGTAAGGACCATAAGGCTATCTTCCCCGCTTCGGTGGACTTGACGACCGACCTACATTCAATGGGTCAATGGATTCAGGACGGCGAACGCTCTATCTTTGAAACGGTCATCTCGATTGAGAAAGCCAATAAGACGGTTATCTTCCCCAAGGACGAGGCGAACTTAGACGGTCTGAACTTCCTTGCAGGCAAGCGCGTGGATGAGGTCAATAAGATGGCCGAGTTAGGAACGCAATTAGCCCACGTGGACGGCGGTGTACCGAATATCAAGATCAGTTTCGAGAAAGTGGACGAGTATAACCTCGGTCAGTTTATCTATTTCTTTGAGCGTGCGTGCGGTATCTCGGGGTATATGTTAGGCGTTAATCCCTTCAACCAACCCGGTGTAGAGGCGTACAAGAAGAATATGTTCGCATTGCTGGATAAACCCGGGTACGAGGAGGAATCGAAGGCGATTAAAAATCGCCTGGGATTAGTTTAAAGTTTAGAGTTTAGAGTTTAGAGTTTCTATAATTTTATGGAAGAAAAGTGGACTACAGAGATAAAGCCAAAGGATAAACTACTAAGCGTAGATTTTAAGGAGATTTGGCGGTACCGCGACTTAATGATGCTATTCGTTAAGCGTAACATCATCACGCAGTATAAACAGACCGTTTTAGGTCCCTTGTGGTACGTCATCCAACCCCTCATGACTACTGTCATGTACATGGTTGTGTTCGGTGGTATCGCCAAGATCTCCACCGACGGCCTACCCCAACCCTTGTTCTACTTGGCGGGTATCGCTTTCTGGCAGTACTTTGCCGACTGCTTAACCAAGACCAGTAACACGTTTGTGAGCAATGCCAGTATCTTCGGAAAGGTTTATTTCCCCCGACTGGTGACGCCGTTGAGCGATGTGATCAGTAACTTGGTGCGCTTCGGTATCCAGTTTGCCCTTTTCCTTATTGTTTATTTCTATTACTTTATCTTTACAGACGCGGCTATCCACACCAACTGGTACGCGCTGATGTTTCCGCTTTTGGTGGTGATGTTAGCGGGACTGGCTCTCGGTTTTGGTGTGCTTTTCTCGTCCATGACCACTAAGTATAGGGACTTGCAACTGTTGCTCTCCTTCTTTGTCAGTCTGTGGATGTATGCCACGCCCGTCATCTATCCCTTATCGACCATCACCAACGAGAAGATCAAACTCGTGATGATGCTCAATCCACTGACAGGAATCGTGGAGTTCTTTAAGTACGGCATGTTGGGTGTAGGTTGTCACGATTGGTGGATGTTAGGATACAGTTTCGCCTTTATGGTCGTCCTGCTCGCCGTAGGAATCGTTATATTCAATAAGGTGCAACGGTCGTTTATGGATACCGTATGACAGTATATCCGAATTGTAAGATAAATATCGGCCTGAGGATAGTCGGGCAACGGGAAGATGGTTACCACGAGTTGGAAACCATCTTTTACCCTATCTACGGCTTACATGACGAGCTGACCATCACCCGCGGTTTGGGACAGTTTATACAAGAAGGTATACAAGTCGACTGCAATCCCGAAGATAACCTTATTCTCCGTTGCTACCGCTTGATGCAGACTCACTTTCCTAAGATAGGTCCTGTGGATATTCGTTTCAAGAAGAACATCCCCTTTGGTGCCGGTTTGGGCGGAGGCAGCAGTGATGCCGCTTTTACCGCCAAAGCCCTCAATGAACTCTTTGCGTTAGGACGGACCAAGGAGCAGTTAGCCGAACTCGTAACCCCCTTGGGCGCGGACTGCGCGTTCTTTATTTACAATACCCCCTGCTTTGCAACGGGAATAGGCGAAAAACTCACCCCTATCGATTTGGATTTAAGCGGCAAGCGAATCGTCATGATAAAGCCTAATGTAGCGATATCCACGCGGGAAGCGTACAGATGTATAGTTGAAAGTGGAAAGTTTAAAGTGGAAAGAAGTCGTCTAGTTAAAGAAGTTGAGAGTTTAAAGTTAGATCATTGTATTAACGACTTTGAGGCGAGTGTGTTCCCCTCGCATCCTATTTTAGGGCAAATAAAAAAGCGCCTACTCGATGCAGGTGCTTTTTATGCTTCAATGAGTGGCAGCGGGTCAACGATTTACGGCCTTTTCGAGAACGATGCGGAAGGTTGTTCCACCCCCGATCTGGCTGCTTTGAACGAAGAGTTTGCCTCGATGATAATCTTCAATAATACGCTTACTAAGGCTCAGTCCTAATCCCCATCCTCTTTGTTTGGTGGTGTATCCGGGTTGGAAGATGGTATCCCAACGCCTCTTCGTGATACCCTTTCCCGTGTCGGTGATATCCAAATGAATATTTCTTCCGTCCTCTTTTAGGGACAAGGTGATAAGCCCTTTGCCGTTCATAGCGTCCACGGCATTCTTAATAAGGTTCTCAATGACCCATGTGAAGAGCGGTTCATTCAAAAGTACTTTACAGTCTCTCAACTCTAAACACTCCACTCTCAACTCGACCTTGTCGGAAACACGCGAGCGCATGTACGCGAGGGTGCGCTCTATAATAGGAATAAGATTAGTGGAAGTCAGTTCGGGAATAGACCCTACCTTTGAGAAGCGATCGGCAATGGCTTGTAAGCGGTCAATATCCTTGCGCATCTGCGGTATATATTCATCCTTAGGATAACGCTCCTGCAATAATTCTTCCCACGCATTAAGGGACGAAATAGGTGTACCCAATTGGTGCGCCGTTTCCTTACTCAGTCCCGCCCACACGTGATTCTGTTCGCTGCGATGAGCCACATAAAGAATAAGAACGGCTATCCCAATAAAGACAAACAGGAAAGCAAACTGAATATAAGGAACATAGTGCAGTTGGTAAAGGAGCGTGGACTCATCGTAATAGATATACTGCGTGATTTGGTCGCTGATTTTCACTTCAATAGGACCGTTGAGGTCCTCAATCGGGGGCATCTGCTCCTTGGCATTACGCGAGATAAGCAATTGTCCGTCCGCGTCCACCATGTAAACGGGAATAGTCGTGTTTCCCTCAATGATAGAGGTGACGAAGTCAATATCTGTATTTTCATCCGCCAATATGAACTGACGGGTAGCTTCCGCCCATATCTCAATTCGCTTCTGTTCCTCTACTGCTAACTTACGCGAAAGCCAGGTGGTATATACCACGGACCCCACCACGATAATGAACAAAATAGAGAGTACTAAGGCACTTGTTTTTCGACTGTTTGTCATAATTTTCAGAAATTTTGCGCAAAGATAGAAAAAAATTTGCACATGTCAAAATTTTTTTGTAATTTTGCACCGAAAATGCGAAATTTGTATTTAGACGACCGAAATAACTTATAATATATAATATTATCAATCATTTTTAAATTCTATTTTTAATATGAAACCAACTCATATTGAGCATTTGGGAATTGCAGTTCCCAGTTTAGAAGAGGCTATGCCTTTCTTCGAGTTTTTAACCGGTGCTAAGTGCTACTCTATTGAGGAAGTAGCCGACCAAAAAGTGAAGACCGCTTTCTTCAAGGTAGGTCAAACGAAGATTGAACTTTTGGAGCCCACTTGCCCGGAGTCTACGATTGCTAAGTTCATTGAGAAGAACGGCGGTCGCGGTGGTGTTCACCACGTTGCTTTCAACGTTGAGAACGTAGCCGAGGCACTGAAAGAGGCAGAAGTTGCCGGTATCCAACTCATTGATGTTGCTCCTCGTAAGGGTGCTGAGAACCTGATGATTGCCTTCCTGCACCCCAAATCCACGAAGGGCGTTCTCACCGAGCTTTGCCAGCAGCCATGCTAACGCTTTGTAGTTTAAAGTTTAAAGTGTAAAGTTTAAAGTTTAAAGAATATGGATAGTGCAAAAATGCAAAAGTTGCTTGACTCGCGTGCACAGGCTTTGGCCGGTGGCGGAGAAGCAGCGGTAGAGAAGCATCACGCCAAAGGTAGTTATACCTGCCGTGAGCGTATTACGAAACTTCTGGATGAAGGTTCGTTCGAAGAAGTAAATATGTTCCTGACCCATCGTTGCCACGATTTCGGCATGGACAAGAAAGTGTTCTTAGGTGACGGCGTAGCCGTTGGTTCGGGTACGATTAACGGTCGTCTGGTTTTCGTCTTTGCGCAAGACGCTACCGTTATCGGCGGTTCGCTCAGTGAGACGATGGCCCTGAAGATCTGCAATGTCATGGACCGAGCCATGAAATTAGGAGCTCCTATCATTGGTCTTAATGATTCGGGTGGAGCTCGTATTCAGGAAGGTGCTTGCGCCCTTGCCGGTTATGCTGAGATCTTTGAGCGTAACATCCTGGCTTCGGGTGTGGTTCCGCAAATCAGTGTTATCTTTGGTCCTTGCGCCGGTGGTGCCGTTTATAGTCCTGCCCTCACGGACTTTATCATGATGACTGAGCAGAACTCGTATATGTTCATTACCGGTCCGAAGGTAGTTAAGAGTGTTACGGGTGAGGATGTCACGGTAGATCAACTCGGTGGTGCCAAAGTGCATGCTACCAAGTCCGGCGTTACCCATTTTGTAGCCGCTACGGAGGACGAGGCTCTTGAGCAAGTTCGTCGCCTGGTTGGTTTCATTCCGCAAAACAACATGGAAGAAGCTCCGCTCGTAGAGTGCACGGATGATCCGGCACGCGTAGAGGAGAGTTTGAATGAGGTCGTTCCTGCTGATCCCAATAAACCTTATGATATGAAGGCTATTATCAACACGATTGTGGATAATGGTGAGTTCATGGAAGTTCAGAAGGATTACGCTAAGAATATCATTTGCGGTTTCGCTCGCTTCAACGGTCGCTCGACCGGTATCATTGCTAACCAACCCAGTTGGCTGGCGGGTGTGCTGGACTGCGATGCCAGCCGTAAAGCCGCTCGTTTCGTTCGTTTCTGCGATGCGTTCAATATCCAGATTCTCACGCTCGTTGACGTTCCCGGTTTCCTTTGCGGTACAGGTCAAGAGTACGCCGGTATTATTGATCACGGAGCTAAACTGATGTTCGCTTACGGCGAAGCCACTGTTCCGAAGGTTACAGTAACTATTCGTAAGAGTTACGGTGGAAGTCATATCGTAATGAGTTGTAAGCAACTGCGTGGTGACATGTGTTATGCTTGGCCGAATGCCGAGATTGCCGTGATGGGTGCCAGTGGTGCCGTTGGTGTACTGCAAGCCAAAGCCCTCAAGGCTATTGAGGATCCGGAAGAGAAGAAGAAATTTATTGCCGAGAAGGAAGCGGAGTACAAGGATTTGTTCGCCAGTCCTTATCAGGCAGCTAACCGCGGTTATATCGATGATGTGATCGAGCCTTGCTTCACTCGTGCTCGTGTTATTCGCGCCTTCGAGAACCTGCAAACCAAGCGCCTGACCAATCCTCTCAAGAAACATAGTAATATTCCTTTGTAATCAATGAATACGCTATTATTAGTTAATTGGGGCCATGTATGGATGGTAACCGGTTTGGGATTCCTGCTGGTTTTCGTTCTGCTTATTGTGCTCATCTTTATCCTTAAGGCCTTTGGCGCGATTATGCAGAAAGCCTCTGCTCAACCCGCACCGAAGCCAGCACCGGTGAAAGAGCAACCCTTACCCCAGAAAAAGGAGGAAACAGAAATGGCAATTAATTCAAATGTTACAGCCGCCATCGCCATGGCGCTGCACTTGAGTTATTTCGGTGGTCAACACGACGAGGAACCGACGCGTATCACGATTCGTCCTCACCGCACCACTTGGAACGACAAAATGTATGGCATGAACAATCTTATTCGTTAATCATATGAAGAGTTTTAAATTTACAATAAACGGTCAAGCCTATGACACGACCGTTGAAGACTTGGGCAACAAGAAAGCCAACGTGACCGTTAACGGCATGTCTTTCGAGGTTGCTTTAGGTGAGGAGACCACTGTTGCTCCCGAAGTTAAACCCGCTGCTCCGGCAGCTCCGGTACCTGCCGCTCCCGCTGCACCGAAGGCTGCACCTGCACCCGCTCCTGTTGCTCCTGCTGCTTCCGCGGCTCCCGTAGCCGGTGCGAAGGTAGTCAGTCCCCTACCCGGTTCGATTATCAAGGTGCTCGTTAGTGAGGGTCAAGCCGTTAAGAAAGGCGACACGCTGCTCACGCTCGAGTCTATGAAGATGGAGAATGCCGTTGCCGCAGAGCAAGACGGTACCGTTAAACAGATTTGCGTCACGGCCGGTCAAACGGTTATGCAAGATGACGTACTCATCGTATTAGGCTAATCCCATGGAGAGTTTGCTTGAGTTTTTCCGCACGTTCGGCTTTATGAATATGGCCTGGCAGCAAGGACTGATGATCCTCATCTCGTTCTTCCTGCTCTATTTGGCTATTAAGAAAGGCTTTGAACCGTTGCTGCTGCTCCCCATTGCGTTCGGAATGCTGCTGACTAATTTGCCCAATGCAAATATGTTCCACACCGAACTATGGGCTCAATTCCTGGACGAGTCGTCTCCGTACTACCATAGTTACGGGGCTATCATGCGGGATGCGGGTCTGCTGGATGTCCTTTATATCGGTGTCAAAGCCGGTCTGTATCCCTGCCTTATCTTCATCGGCGTGGGAGCCATGACGGACTTTGGACCGCTGATTGCTAACCCCAAGAGTCTGTTGCTCGGTGCTGCTGCGCAGGTGGGCATCTTCCTTACTTTCTTGATGGCCAATGCTACGGGTTTCTTTACGGAGGCGCAAGCCGGTAGTATAGGTATTATCGGTGGTGCTGACGGACCTACGTCCATCTTCTTGACATCTAAGTTAGCACCCGAATTATTAGGTCCTATTGCTATTGCGGCTTATTCGTATATGGCTTTGGTTCCGGTTATTCAGCCGCCGATTATGAAACTGCTCACGACCAAGAAAGAGCGCGCCATTAAGATGAAGCAGTTACGTCAGGTAAGCAAGACCGAGAAGATTGTCTTCCCGATCATCATCACGGCTATTGTAGCTCTTATTCTGCCGGATGCCGCTCCGCTGATTGGCTGCTTGATGCTCGGTAACCTAATGAAGGAGTGCGGTGTAGTCGATCGTTTGAGCAAGACGGCTCAGAACGAACTGATGAACATCGTGGTTATCTTCCTCGGTTTGAGCGTAGGCGCTACGGCTACGGCTGAGTCGTTCCTTAATGTGCAGACGATTCTCATTCTCGTGATGGGTATTATAGCGTTCAGTTTCGGTACCGCCGGAGGTGTGCTGCTGGCTAAACTGATGAATGTATTCAGTAAGGATAAGATCAATCCGTTGATTGGTTCTGCCGGTGTGAGTGCCGTTCCGATGGCTGCTCGCGTGAGTCAGATGGAGGGTCAGAAAGAGGATCCGAGTAACTTCCTGCTCATGCACGCTATGGGTCCGAACGTAGCCGGTGTTATTGGTTCGGCAGTGGCTGCCGGTATCTTACTGTCGATGCTTGGATAATGTTCCAAATGAATTTGCAAAAAGACGTCCTTATTGGGCGTTTTTTTGCAAATTAGTGACAGATAAGTGTTTTTAGTATTTTTATTCTTTTTATATGAGACGTGTTTTTTCAATATTATGGCTTAGTTGCCTAACCGAATTATTGATGTCTGCTCCGGTTTTAGAAATGGAGTCCGGTTGGCGTTTAGGACACACCTCGTTGTCCTACGATAAGCAAACCATATTCTTTTCCGCTATTGAACCGGGAAGAACAGATTATCAACTTTATGAAGCTCACTTGATCAATGGGCAGTGGTCAAAACCCGTAGCCCTTCCGGCAACGATTAACACAAATGATAGTGAAGATTGGCCCTGTATCAATTCCAATGAACAAGATTTATATTTCGTTAGAAATCATTTTTTAATGAGATCTCATCGTAGTGGAGATCAATGGTCGATGGCAGAGACATTGGTTTTCTCCTCCGGGGGAGACATAGCTCCTGTTATGTTAGAAGATGATTACACATTTATCTTTGCCTCTAATAATCGCGAAAAACAATCCAAACATGCACCCTATGCGCTATATGTCTCTCATAGGGTTACAAATAACTGTTGGACAAATCCAACCTTGTTAAGAGTGTGCGCCAAGAACGACACCACATTTGCTTTTAGCCTTAACGAATTGCAAGAGAGCGATCGCCCCAAAGCCGTGGTCCGCATGAGTGGTAGTGTTGATGACCAGAACGGTAATCCCATTGATGCGTCCATAAAAATATTTAACAGTCTTACTTCCACTATGGTTGCGGAACTACGCAATCAGTCTTCCACGGGACAATATGCGTTGGTATTGCCTTCCGGAGGGCAATATTTGATTGACTATTCGGCACCCGGATACACTCACCATTACTTAGATTTAGATTTAAATCAACTGCGAAATGATTCTACCGTTATTGAGAAGGTCAAATTATCCCAAGCGTTATCCATTGATGTAAATATTTTTGATAGCGAGATGCAGTTGCCCGTTAATGATGTAGAGTTGTCTCTTAATGCCGGACAGATTGATCGATATGAGGGAGGTGCACGTCTCACCTTGCCTATTGGTTATGAGTATATCACCACCCTTTCCAAGAAAGGCTACAGCCCGGTCACATTAACATTGGATACTCGTAAACCCGTTTTATTACCCACTTCGGAGTTAGACATAGAACTTACTCCGGGTAAGGCTCCTCTCTCGGTTACCCTCTTGGATGCTACAACAAAACAAGAGTTAACAGGCGTGATTGAGTTGTCTAATCTCAATCGAGAGGAGAAGTTAGATTATAATTTCGAAACACAAGTTCGTCAAGGTGATGAATATCATTTATCCGCTTCCGTAGTAGGTTATATGTTCATAGATACTACCTTGGCGGTTCCTTATTCGGATCAGCTGCTTGCTTATGACCTTTACCTTCAGAAGATTGAGCAAATGATGATTATGCAGTTAAAGGACATCTATTTCGAACTTAATTCGGCAGAGATTATGGAATCGTCCTACGAAGCGGTGGACAAGGTGGTAGATTTAATGAAATACAATCCTAATCTACAGATTGAACTATCGGCTCACACCGATGATCAGGGGTCCGATGTTTACAATATGCGATTGAGCCAGAAAAGAGGAGAATCAGTTAAAAACTACATTGTACAGAAAGGTATTGCTCCCGAGCGTATTCAAGCTATTGGCTATGGCGAGACACGACCGTTAGTTCCTAATAATAGTGATGAAAATCGCGCTATTAATCGACGAGTTGAATGTAAAGTGTTAGACATCTAAAAAACGTTGAATATGAAAAAGATACTTATACTTATGACTTGCTGCTTGTCCGTTATGGCCTTTGCAAATAATGACCACAAACAAGCTTATGAATTATTACTACAGCAAGCGGAAGATCCCTTTGAGCCTACGACCTATTTTAAAATGGCAGAGATCTATTATCGTCTCGCGCCACAAGAGCATCCGATTAGGAATTATGTAGATTTGAAGACTGATTTATATAATGTCAGTTTATTCTACGGAAATTGTATCTATTATGCCAAAGATACTCGACTTAAAGATGAAGCATATCAAGTTATTCCTCATGCGGAAAAAATCCCCAATTATGATGAATTAAAGTCCTATGCCACCGAAAGAATAACACAGGCAAAAAAACAACGGCAAGAGGCGATAGAACTATATAACACCTACAATCAGTTGAATAACAGATACGATTTATGCAGAGAGTTATTTGTGCATTTCTGTGAATCCTATCCTCGCGAGAAGAACGCCCATTTGCTTCTGTCAGAACAAGATAAACAACAATTGCAATTCTTGCTTGAACAGGCAGATAGTTTACCTGATGATATAGCCAATTTCCAAAAAGCGTTGGAACAATATCCAATTAAAGATTATCAACCCACTTTCCGATTTGATAAAATTAGTTTATATCGTTTGGACGGTTTGACTAAGACGAATCTGCTACAAAATGAAATATCGTTGTGGGATTATTCTAATTGGGCGCAACATTTCCTTGAGGAACATGAGCAGGTTTATCAACACTATTTCAATTCTATTGACCAAGAGCACAACAAAGTCTATCAAGCCTACACTCAACACATTCAAGAACCCATTACTATTGATGCCGTTCTTTGCAATCGTATCAATCGGTTTGACTATCAGTCTTTCCTTATTCCGTTCATTTCCATGGAACAGAATGCGGCTGTTGCGTGGAGCGTTTCCCAAATAAAAGAAACCGACATGACCGATCCTAATAAAATTAAAATGGCTTTATTAGAGGTCTACGAACAGTACAAAGCTTTAGAACAAACGCGTGCGCACCAACAAACACTCAAAAAGGCACTGAATGAGAACGATTGGAAGAAATATCAGTTCCTCTTTCAACAATGGGGATTCGGTACTATAGACTCGTTACGAACGGTAGCCGCTCAAATTGTGCTTTCTCAAAAACAAGCTTATCAAACGATGAGTAGTTATTGTATAGAGCAGCTCCCCTCTTTTCCGACGTTTGAGAGATACACGGATGAGATATCCGGTGCCATAATCAAAGAACAGGACATTTTAGCCCTTGCTCCGGACATAACTACAGAGATTATTACTGTCATTCCGGTAGGAGATAAATATTTAGTCTTAACGCGGGACATGGCAATTCGGATTATGGATTATCAGAATGCCACTATTCAGGCACCTCAAATCGTAACACCGACCAACGAGCCCTTAGTGGCAGCCTATAAATTGACAAGTAATAACATTGCACTAATCACTCCATCGCATATCTATTTTATTAATAGTGATGGAACATTGAAATGACTTTTCGTATCGTCACATTAGGATGCAAACTTAATTTTGCAGAGAGTTCGGCTCTGGGCAAAGTTTTGATTGAACGCGGTTACACTCGTGCCAAAGCGGGTGAGCAAGCCGATGTCTGCATTGTCAACACCTGTTCGGTGACGGATACTGCCGACCAAAAAGACAGACAAGCCATTCACCGCATCAAACGGGAGAACCCCGGTGCGCGTGTTATTGTGACCGGCTGCTATGCTGCTCTCAAACCCAAAGAGATTGCTTCGATGATAGAGGTAAATCATGTCATATCCAAAGACCTTAACCACTATCAGCCCGCCTATTCAAAGGATGACAGAACACGCTGTTTTTTGAAGATTCAAGACGGGTGCAACTATTTCTGCACCTATTGTACTATACCGCTGGCTCGCGGTCGCTCGCGCAACGGGTCAATTGAAAGCATTGTGGCGCAAGCCAAGCAGGCATTACAAGAGGGAGCCAAAGAGATTGTGCTCACGGGCGTTAATATAGGCGACTTTGGTCACTCCACGGGAGAGAAATTCATAGACTTAATAGCCGCTATAGATGCTATAGGTGCTATAGGCGCTATAGATTACCGCGTGCGCATTTCCTCCTGCGAGCCGAACCTACTGAGCGACGAGATTATTGACTTTGTGGCCCATAGCAAACATTTCGCTCCGCATTTTCATATTCCCTTGCAGTCGGGTTCGGACGAGATGCTGAGAATCATGCACCGCCATTACGACACGGCTCTGTTTAGGGAAAGAATAGAACACATCAAACGCGTCATGCCCAACGCTTTTATAGGCGTTGATTGTATGGTGGGGGTCAGAGGCGAGACGGAGGCCATCTGGGAGGAGTATAAACATTACATTGCTTCGCTTCCCGTTTCGCAACTCCATGTCTTCACCTACTCGGAGCGGGCAAACACGAAGATGCTGACGATGGATTTAGAGGTCGTTCCAATGAAAATAAGACACCAACGCTCACAGGAACTGCATGAGATTAGTGAAGCCAAACTCCAAACTTTTTATGCCGAGCACAAGGGACAAAAAGCCACCGTGCTTTGGGAGGGGAAGAAGCAAGATGGTATTATGTACGGCTTTACGGAAAACTATATCAAGGTTAGTTGTCCGTATAACAAAGACAAAGTCAACACCTTCGAGACAATAATAATCTAGGATAACTAGGAAAACTAGACGAACTAGGATAACTACTAAAACTAATAACTAACAACTAAAAACTAATAACTAACATGAACATTCAACCTTTATTAGACCGTGTGGTTGTACGCCCCACGGCAGCAGAAGAAAAGACCGTAGGCGGGATCATCATTCCCGACACGGCGCAAGAGAAGCCCTTACGCGGCGAAGTGATTGCCGTAGGTAAAGGAACGAAAGACGAAGCGATGACTCTTCAAGTTGGAGACCAAGTGCTGTACGGCAAGTTCGCCGGCACAGAGGTCGAGTTAGAAAACACCAAGTATATCATCATGCGTCAAAGCGACGTACTAGCAATTATCAAATAAAATGGCAAAGGATATTACGTATAACATTGAGGCGCGTGACGCTCTCAAACGCGGTGTGGACCAATTAGCAAACGCGGTTAAGGTGACCCTCGGTCCTAAGGGTCGCAACGTTATTATTGACCAAAAGTATGGTGCTCCGCACATTACCAAAGACGGTGTAACGGTGGCTAAAGCCGTTGAACTGAAGGACGCTGCCGAGAACTTAGGAGCTCAGTTGGTCAAAGAGGTAGCTTCCAAGACAGGCGACCAAGCCGGTGACGGAACCACAACGGCTACGGTGTTGGCGCAAGCCATCATTTCCGTAGGCCTCAAGAACGTGACGGCCGGAGCTAACCCCATGTCAATCAAACGCGGTATTGACAAGGCTGTGAGCGCAGTGGTAGAGAACATCAAAGCGCAAAGCGAAGTGGTAGGTAACGATTTCGATAAGATTGAGCAAGTGGCTACCGTTTCTGCCAATAACGACGCTGAGATTGGCAAACTGATTGCTGACGCGATGCGCAAGGTAAGTAAGGACGGCGTGATCACGATAGGCGAAGCCAAGGGAATGGACACTACTATTGACGTGGTACAAGGAATGCAGTTTGATCGCGGTTATATCTCGCCCTATTTCGTGACCAACACGGAAACGATGGAGGTAGAGATGGACAAACCCTACATCCTGATTCACGACAAGAAGATTTCCAACCTCAAGGAACTGCTCCCCGTGTTGGAACCCGCCGTTCAATCGGGTCGTCCGCTGCTGGTTATTGCCGAGGACGTGGATAGCGAAGCTCTCACTACACTCGTAGTAAACCGTCTTCGTGCGCAACTGAAGATTTGTGCCGTTAAGGCTCCCGGATTCGGTGACCGTCGCAAAGAGATGTTAGAGGATATAGCTATCCTCACGGGCGGAACGGTGATCAGTGAAGAGAAGGGTATCAAACTGGAGAGTGCTACTTTAGATATGCTCGGAACAGCGGAGAATATTTCCGTTAGCAAGGATAACACAACCATCGTTAACGGTGCCGGAGACAAGGAGGCTATTGCCAACCGCATAGCCCAAATCAAGGCGCAGATTGTGGCTACCAAGTCCACCTATGACAAGGAGAAACTGCAAGAGCGTTTGGCTAAACTCGCCGGTGGCGTGGCCCAACTCAACGTAGGTGCCGCTTCCGAAGTAGAGATGAAGGAGAAGAAAGACCGTGTCGATGATGCTCTCAGTGCCACGCGCGCTGCTATTGAAGAAGGAATCGTGCCCGGCGGTGGTGTGGCTTATATTCGTGCCCAAGAGGCATTGGTTAACCTCAAAGGCGAGAACGAGGACGAAACGACGGGTATTGAGATCGTTCGTCGTGCTATAGAAGAACCTCTCCGTCAGATTGTGGATAACGCCGGTAGGGAAGGTGCAGTAGTGGTTGATAAAGTGCGTTCCGGTAAGGGTGACTTCGGTTATAATGCTCGCAAAGACGAGTACGAGAACTTGATGAAAGTGGGCGTGGTTGATCCCGCTAAGGTAGCCCGCGTAGCCTTAGAGAACGCTGCCAGCATTGCCGGCATGTTCCTAACGACCGAGTGTGTTATCACCGATATCAAAGAAGAGAATCCGGCTCCCGCTATGCCCGCAGGCGGAATGGGAGGGATGATGTAATCAAAGGTCGCGTAAAGAGACCTTATTGAGCGTTATGTGTTGCGATTTAGCCTCGCATAAACGCTCCCAGAAATCAAGCATCGATTGCGAAGCGTCTTGAATGAAGAGTTCAGCACCTTGGCAGTCGATGCGTTCGTTAATCAGTCCCAGTGTTATCTGATGGGGATCCAAGGCCGGTTGATAAGTCTTTTCTTCCCTACCCTCTATATGCACCTCGCGCAAGATTTCCACATCGGTCAAGCGACTGAGCAAC
Source organism: Paludibacteraceae bacterium (assembly GCA_045599545.1). Taxonomy (GTDB): domain Bacteria; phylum Bacteroidota; class Bacteroidia; order Bacteroidales; family Paludibacteraceae; genus Colicola. The sequence continues at coordinate 24,756 of JAZRWG010000055.1, forward strand.
TGACTGACCATTCGCGTGGGCAGTTGCTCTTGCTTGGCCAGTTCGTGAGCGGTAAGCGGAGGCAGAACCTGCTCAAAACGCTCGCAAATGACTTTGAGTAAATAGATCATCACAAAGTCCTTATAGCGACGCGAGACGGTGTTGAGTTCTTTTTCGTATTCGAAGTTCTCTTGGTTCTGAATAGAGAACGACATCTCGGCTCCGATAAGCATCATCAAGCATGACCAGTCAAGGAAAAGCAGCAGCAAAGGTATAGTAGCAAAAGCACCATAAATAATGCTCGTGCGCCCTAAGAAGACGATGATACTAACGGATAGCATTTGCAGTAACAGGAAGAGTGTACCCATAATAATACCGGGGATAACAGCACTCATAAAGTGCACTTTGGTATTAGGAATGGCTATGTACATCCAAGTAAAGAAGGCCCATGAAACGGCAAAACTAATCAGTTTAGCCATTCCCTTTTGTACATTTAGGAGCCATTCCCAATCAGTCAAACCGGATACGGCTGAGTTGAGTAAGATGCTGATACTCGAAGTCACAATGATAAAAATCGGAATGAGCAGCAGGATAGAGAAATAATTGGTTATTTGTCGTCCCAAGGAGCGTGTTTGCCGAACATTCCATATGCTATTAAAAGCAATCTCCACATTGCGGAAGAACACATAAACAGCCCAAAGTAAGACAGCAATACCTACTACGATGAAGGCGCCGCCATGCGAGGGATCAAGATAATGATCCACAAACCCCATGATGGTGGGCACTACGTTCATCTGTCCAAGGAAAGACTCGTTGAGTGTTTGTTCAATGACATGATCCAAACCAAACCCCTTGGTGATAGCAAAAGTCATGGCCAGAATGGGCACAATGGCAAACAGCAAGAAGTAACTCAAACCACTGGCTTTGAGGTTAAGGCGGTCACTAAAGAATCCACGAACGGATAAGATAATCGTTTTGAGGATGGCGTAAAAAGTGCCCTTTACTTTAGACTCCACGGAGTCATTACGGGTGTGCCATAAATCTTCCGTAAAAAACTGCTTCAGGTGTGTCGTTTTCTTCATAGTAGCAGATGATTTATCAAATTTGCTTGCAAAGATATAAAAAAATTTGGTTATTTGCAAAAAAAATCGTAACTTTGCGCTCAAATAACACTTTTAATCAATGAAATTCAAATTATTTGCTATGGCAGCACTTGCCTTTTTAGGTGCTTCGTGTAGTAACCAAACACCTGACACCAAACACCAAACTCCCATTACTAAACCCCAAATCACCCTTGAGGGTGGTCGCTTAACACCGGAGGCCCTCTGGGCGATGGGCCGAATCGGTTCGGTGACCTTAGACATCGAGACCGGACATGTCGCGTACACGGTGAGTTATTACAGCGTTTCCGAGAACCGCTCCACGACGTGGATTAGGCTTTGCACAGAAACAGAGAACGGTCTGGAGGCCTATGACGAGTTCGTTGGTTCCGATCCCGCATGGTTCGGTAATAGCGGTGTGATTGCCTACCTAAAGGGCGGCAAACTGTACTTGCGTCAGAATAAGAAAGATATTAAGGTTACGGGATATGACGATGACATCGAGGGGTTCCTCTTCTCGCCGAGGAGGGATAAACTCATTCTTATCTCTACCGTCAAGGCACATCCCTCCACGGAGGACCTCTATCCCGACTTGCCGAAGGCTACGGGGCGCGTGATAGATGACCTCATGTACAAACACTGGGATGAGTGGGTGGACGAGGTGCCGCAACCCTTTGTGGTGGATGTTCACCTAAGTTATAAGGACGAGATGAACCTTAAGAAGGTGAGTGTCAGCCATCCCGTTAATCTGTTGGAAGGAACGGCTTATGAGTGCCCGATGCGCCCCTTTGGCGGCATAGAACAACTGGCTTGGGCTCCCTATAATGAGACCATTGCCTATACCTGCCGCAAGAAGACGGGCATGGAATATGCACTCAGCACCAACTCGGATATATACCTTATTAATATACACACGGGCGCGTGCGCGAACATAACCGAATCCAATGGCGGTTATGACACCAATCCATCCTTCTCACCCGATGGTCAGTTCATCGCTTGGCAGTCCATGGAGCGCGATGGCTACGAGAGCGACGAGAACCGACTGATGGTCATGGACCTAAAGACGCACGATATATCGTTCGTCTCCAAAGGGCTGAATACCAACGTGGATGCCTACTATTGGCAGGATAACGAGCACCTCGTTTTCAATGCTGTTTGGCACGGAACGACGATGCTCTATGTCACGGACCTTCAAGGCAACCGCAGGTGCCTCACCGAAGGGCAATATGACTTTGAACCCATTGCCACGCCCGCCGATTGGTCTGCTAATGGCGATGAGTACTACTGCCTTCGTCACTCAATGAGGGAACCGAATGAAGTTTATAAAGTGGAAAGTGAAAGTGAAAGTGAGAGTCAGACGCGAAGTATTATTCAGCTGACGCACGAGAATGAGAATATACTCAGCCAAATAGAGATGGGTAAAGTTGAACCGCGTTGGCAGAAGACCACGGATGGGAAACAGATGCTCACGTGGATTATCTATCCTCCCTATTTTGACCCCAACAAGAAGTACCCTGCCCTGCTCTATTGCGAAGGCGGTCCGCAGTCGCCCGTCAGTCAGTTCTGGTCTTACCGTTGGAACTTCATGATGATGTCGGCCAACGATTATATCGTGGTAGCTCCCAATCGTCGGGGTTTGCCGGGCTTTGGACTGGAATGGAACGAGGCCATCAGCGGCGACTACGCGGGTCAATGTATGAAGGACTACTTCACGGCCATAGACGAGGCGGTAGCCCATATCCCCTCTATTGATAAGAACCGCTTGGGTTGTGTAGGGGCTTCGTTTGGCGGATATAGTGTCTATTGGCTTGCCGGACACCACAACAAACGCTTCAAGGCCTTCATTGCTCACGATGGTATCTTCAACGAGGCCATGCAGTATTTAGAGACGGAAGAGAAGTGGTTTGCTAATTGGGATTTAGGTGGTGCTTATTGGGATAAGACCAATGCGATTGCGCAACGCACCTATAGTCAGTCGCCGCATCTGTTTGTTGATCAGTGGGACACGCCTATTCTGTGCATCCACGGCGAACGGGATTATCGTATCCTTGCCAATCAAGGCGAGGCGGCTTTCAATGCGGCTAAGATGCGGGGTGTAGAGGCGGAACTGCTTATTTTCCCCGACGAGAACCACTGGGTACTCAAACCGCAAAATGGTATTCTATGGCAACGAACCTTCTATAACTGGTTAGATCGTTGGCTGAAATAACTTTACACTTTAAACATTACACTTTAAACTATGAAACTTCGTTTCAATTGGGAGGTTCTCTATCAAGAGATTGATTCGGATAGGCGGATGCGCTTATTCACGTTGGAGAATCATGTTCTCACTGTAGCCGGTAAAGCAGCCGACGACGGTGGATACGGAATACAGTATCTCTACCCGTTGGGGCTGACGTGGATCATCACCAACTGCTCCATTGAGATGCAGGAGCTGCCGAAAGCAGGCGACCATCTGGTCTTTGAGACTTGGATTGAGAGTAACGCACATATGCTCTCCGTTCGTAATTTCAGAATATATAAACTTAAAGACTCTCCACTATCGACCGAAGGTCGCAACGAGACGGCTTCTTTAAACTTTAAACTTTCAACTTTAAACTCGTCTTTGCTTGGACGAGCAAAGACAACTTGGGCGGTGTTGGATTTAAAGAAGCGTGAGATCGTCAATGTCTTTGACCATCCTGTCTTCCAAAACATCGTGGACGGCGAGGTGCTGGATATGCCCAAAATGGGCAGAATGCTCCCTATTAACTCTCCACTATCGACCAAAGGTCGCAACGAGACGGCTTCTCTCAACTCTCAACTCTCAACTATAAACTATTCCATGATTGATTACAACAATCACCTCAATTCTTGCAAATATCCGGAGTTGATGTTGGATGTTTATAAGCCCGATTGGTTCAATGAACCCTTCCGGTTTGATATACGTTACGTCAAGGAGATGCACTTGGGACAAACGATCGAAACGATGGCCCAAATAGAAGAGAATAAGGTTCGTTTTCAGCAAAAAGATGAGACAGGAGCCATCGTTTGTTCTGCCAAAATAGAGAAGTTACAAAAAAATGAGGTCTAATGGTCAAAAAGTAGGCTGTTTTGTATGTACTACCTTTCTAATGGTCAAAAAGTAGGCTGTTGAAACGTAATGTTTTAATGGTTTGTTTACGCGGCTCCCCAAGCCGCATACTACGCAATCCCCAAAGGA
>JAZRWG010000056.1:0-39968 GCA_045599545.1 Paludibacteraceae bacterium
TCCGAGACCGTTGAGGATAACGCGGAGAGGTTTCTTGCGGACCTTGTTTGCCATTTCAGCGATCTTGATAGCGCCTTCGGCTGCAGCATATGACTCGTGGCCTGCAAGGAAAGCGAAGCAGCCTGTCTCCTCGCGGAGAAGTCTTGCTGCGAGGTTTCCGTGTCCGAGACCTACCTTGCGGTCGTCTGCCACTGAACCGGGGATGCAGAATGCCTGGAGACCTTCGCCGATAGCCTCGGCTGCGTCAGCTGCGTTCTTGCAACCTTTCTTGATAGCGATGGCGGAACCTACTACATAAGCCCACTTGGCGTTCTCAAAGCAGATACGTTGCGTCTCCTCACACGTGATGTAAGGATCGAGGCCGTATTGCTCGCAGATCTCGTTGGCTTCTTCTATACTCTTAATGCCGTTGGCATTTAATGCGGCGAGAATCTGTTTCTCGCGGCGGTCTTGCGACTCAAATTGTACGGGACGAATCATAGCTTACTCCTTTCTTGGGTCAATAGATTTAACGGCACCTTGCTCTTTGGTCGTGCGACCATATGTTCCGGTGACTTGTTTCAATGCCTCGTCAGCAGGCACACCTTTCTTAATAGCGTCCATGAACTTGCCCATATGAACATATTCATAACCGCAGATCTCATTATCCTCATCAAGGTACTCCTTGGTGATATAACCTTCCGTGAGTTGGAGGTAACGCGGACCCTTCACCTTGGTGGAGTAGAGCGTACCTACTTGAGAAACGAGTCCCTTACCGAGGTCTTCCAAACCGGCACCGATCGTCAGACCACCCTCCGAGAAAGCGGATTGGGTGCGACCGTAAACGATTTGCAGGAAAAGCTCACGCATAGCCGTGTTGATGGCATCGCAAACGAGGTCGGTGTTGAGAGCCTCTAAAAGGGTCTTACCCGGCAGAATCTCAGCGGCCATAGCGGCACTGTGGGTCATACCCGAGCAACCGATGGTTTCAACTAATGCTTCTTCGATGATACCATCTTTAACGTTCAAACTCAGTTTGCACGCACCCTGTTGGGGAGCGCACCAACCAATACCGTGGGTCATACCCGAGATGTCTTTGATCTCTTTGGCTTTTACCCACTTACCCTCTTCAGGGATTGGAGCCGGTCCGTGATGAGGACCTTTGGCTACAGAACACATGTTCTGTACCTCTTTTGAGTAAATCATTGTTGTAAATATTTATGTTTTGTGTTACCTTTCCGCCTTTCCGCCTCTCTTCCTCTCCGCCTATATTCCTAATCGCGCTGCAAAGTTACGCTTTTTTTTTGACTTATGCAAGAAAAAGATAAAATTATTTGCATATTTGCGCAAAAAGTAGTATCTTTGCACCGTGATTCTGTCCGAACTCAATATTTTGAACTATCGCAACATCCGCGATGCCTCTTTATCCTTCTCGGATAAACTGAACTGCTTTGTGGGTTTGAACGGTCAGGGTAAAACGAATCTCTTGGATGCTATCTACTTGCTTTCGTTTACTAAATCGGCCCTCTCTCCTGTTGATAGTCAAAATATCACCCACGGCGAGGAACTCGCCATGGTTCGAGGAACTTATAAAGAATCGCCTCTCAGCCTTTCTGCCTCTCAGCCTCTCAGCCTTTCCGCCTCCGCGGAGACTATTACTTGTGGGTTGAAACGTGGTGTGAAGAAGCAGTTCCGTCGGGGAGAGAAGGACTATAAACGCCTTCTTGATCATATAGGTCTTATCCCGCTGGTCATGGTTAGTCCCGAGGATGGGGAACTCATTGCCGAGGGAAGTGACGAGCGTCGCCGTTTCTTGGATGTGGTCATTGCGCAATATAACAAACCCTATTTGGAGACCCTCACTCGTTACAATGCCTTGCTCAAGCAACGTAATGCTTTGCTCAAATCTTTAGCAGATAACCAAACACCGGACACCATACACCAAACACCCTACACCTCTACTCCCAATGCTGATTTATTGGCTACTTTTGAGGTGCAGATGGCACCATTAGCGGAACAAATATACAAGGAGCGCACCGCTTTCGTGGAGCGTTTTATTCCGCTTTTCCAAGATATCTATAATGAATTGAGCGAAGGACAAGAGACGGTTAGTTTGCGTTATGTTAGTCAGTTGCAGGACCGCGATTTGCAGGAAGCGTATGTGCGCACCCGTCAGCGGGATATCATTTTAGGCTGGACCTCGCAGGGTATTCATAAGGACGATATAGAAATGCTTTTGGACGGCTATCCGCTCAAAAGAGTAGGGAGCCAAGGGCAGCAAAAAACCTATTTATTGGCTATGAAGTTAGCGCAAGCGGTGAGTTTGGGGAAGCCTATTTTGTTGTTGGACGATATATTTGATAAGTTAGATGCGGAGCGTGTGGCGCGTATTATTCGTTTGGTTAAATCCAACCGTTTCGGACAAATTTTTATTACGGATACCGACCGCCAGCACCTCACTGATCTCTTGCAACCCGATGAACAAACCAAACTCTTCCTTGTAGAAGGAGGAAATGTAGGGTGCTAAAGTCCCAACAATGTCCCAACATTGTCCCAACATTGTCACAACATTTAGGGGCTATGTAGGGCCTATAAAAAGAATATTATAAAACTATGGCAAAGATATTAGTAGTCGATGATGAGCGTTCGATTCGTAATACGCTCAAGGAGATTTTAGAGTTTGAGGGCTATACCGTGGACCTGGCCGAGGATGGTAAACAGGGCGTGGAGAAAGCACTTTCCAACGAGTACGACCTCGTCTATTCGGATGTCAAGATGCCCGAGTTGGATGGTCTTGATCTCATTCAAGCACTACACGATAAAATTAAAGCGCCTATAGTGCTTATTTCCGGTCATGGCAATATTGAAACGGCGGTAGAAGCCATTAAAACAGGAGCGTGGGATTTTATCGAAAAACCGCTTGACCTCAATCGTCTCTTAGTTACGACCAAGAATGCCTTGGAGCGTCAGTCCTTGACTGCCGAATTGGGGCAAACGAAGGAACAAGTGCAAACGCTTAAAAAGAAAGTAAATGCTCAATACCAAATGATAGGTGACTCAGAGGGTTGCGCGCGTATACGCGATATAATAAATAAGGTGGCACCCACGGATGCCCGTGTGCTTATTACGGGTGATAACGGAACGGGAAAGGAGATTGTAGCTCGCATGCTGCACGAGCAGTCGGCACGCAAGGACAAAGTGATGGTGGAGGTCAACTGTGCTGCCATCCCGTCCGAACTGATTGAGAGTGAACTGTTTGGTCATATGAAGGGTTCGTTTACGGGTGCCGTTAAGGACAGAGCCGGTAAGTTTGAGCAGGCCGATGGCGGAACGCTCTTTCTGGATGAGATAGGCGACATGTCACTGGCTGCACAAACGAAAGTGCTGCGTGCCTTGCAAGAGAACGAGATAACGAGGGTAGGGTCGGATAAACCCATTAAAGTGGATGTTCGCGTGATTGCTGCTACGAATAAAGACCTTCGCAAAGAAATAGAGGCCGGCAATTTCCGAGAGGACTTGTACCATCGCCTCAATGTGATACCCATTCATGTTCCCTCGCTTGATGAGCGTAAGGAGGACATTCCCTTATTAGTGGAGTATTTTGCCAAGCAGGTGTGCGACGAACAGCGCATTGCTGTCAAAATCTTTGACAAAGAGGCGGTCAAAGCATTGCAAGACCGCACGTGGAGGGGTAATATACGCGAATTGCGTAACGTGGTGGAGCGGTTGATTATCTTGTCGGGAAATACCATTTCCAAAGCCGATGTGGCACAATTTTGTTAAAAAGTGAAAATAAATTTGCGTATATAAAAAAAAAGTTGTACCTTTGCACTCCGAAATGAAATACTGAGTTCAAACTCAATATATTAACTCAATTATTTACTTAAAATTCTATTTTTATGAAAAAGTTCTTTACTTTCGTTCTCGCTGCGGTGGCTTCCGTTGCCTCTTTTGCTGCAAACCTCACTTGTGCTGAGGCTGAAACCATCGCTCAAGGTCTTGAACCCAACACTCCTACTGAAGAGGAGTACACGGTGGAGGGTTATGTAGTTTCCGTTATTAAATCGTCGGCTACTGACTTACGTTTCTGGATGGCAGATGATGCTAATGCCGAACTCGGTACTTTCGAGGCTTGGCAGTGCACCGGTGATGTGGTTAATAAAGGTGACAAAGTGGAGGTTACCGGTAACTTACAATGGTATGTTAACCCAAACAAAACCGAAGACCAAAAGGCTGAAATCGAAGGCGGTTCAGTAACTGTTGTTACTCCGGCTCCTATTGATGAGAACTATGCTGAGTTTATCGCCTCTGATTTTGAAAATATGGGCGTTAGTAGTCAAGGTGGTGAGATTTCCGTTACTAAAAATGGCGTTACCGTATATACTAATGGCGGTTATGGAGCTTCCTATAGTCTGCGTGTTTACAAGAACAAACAATTCAAGATTTCGGCTGACAGACGTATTGTTAAGATCGCGTTTACCTTTGATAACTACAATGGTGATTATACCGGTGGTTTAGATCCCGAAGTTTGCGTTGAAGGTACCGAATGGGAAGTAGCCTCGATGGCATCGCAAGGTCGTTTCTCGAAGATTGCCGTAACGTTAGGTGATGATGAGTGCTCTATTACCCCTATAGAATATCCTGTTATTTTCGTAACGGAAGCTATTGCTTTAGCAAAAGAGTTGCAACCCGAGCCGGGTCGAACGTTATCTACGGATCAGAAATATGAGGTACGCGGTTATGTGGCAAGTATTTCTCAGAAAAAAGAAAATACATTCTACATGGGTGCCAATATGGAAGATTATGCAGAATTCCAAGTTTATAAATATGATTCTGCTGAAGGAGTGGTTGAGGAAGGAGCTTTTGTTTCCGCTACTGGTTATATAAGTAATTACTGCGCTGAAGATGGTAGCTATAATAGTTACGAAATCAAGGGCGGTCCCGTTGTTGTTATTTGGGGTGCTGCTCTGGAAAATACCAAAGCAAAACAAATGAAAGCTGTTAAGATGTTTGATGGTAATCAAGTTATCTTCAAGGCTAATGGCGTTAAATATAATGTATTAGGTAATATTGTTAAGTAATGAAGAAGATTCTTTCTTTGATTATGGCATTGACTCTCGTAATGGGAGTCAATGCTGCATTTAAGCCTTTAAACAAGAAGGCTCCGAAAAACGCTCCTCGTTTGGAGCAAGTTCAAAAACAAACTCCCGCTATCCGCAAGGCTCCAATGGCTGCTACAACCGTAACGTTGGATCCTGCTACTCAAACACCTATCTCTACGGAAGATACACAAAATGGAGAGGCTATCTCGCTTACTATTAGTGGTGTGGGTATTGCTTATAATGGAACGCTGAATGCCGCTACCGATTATTCTCCTGCTGATTTCCGTATTTTTGCTGGCAAAACATTGACGTTAAGCGCATCTTCTAAGATCGTGTCCGTTAAGATTGCCGGTAAAGCGAACAAAGCTGGCTTTACACTCGGTGTAGATAATGGTACTATTACCACAGGTGCTTCTTATGATGCGGTAACAGAAAAGGCCAATTTGGATGATCCTTTGATTGTTGTTGACAATATTAATGCTACTTCTGTAGTACTTTCTATGGGTAAGCAAGTTCGCGCATATATGATTGAGGTTACCCTCGGCGAGGGTGGCGAGACTCCTCCCACACCTCCTACTCCAATAGGTGGTACGATTGCTCTAACTGCGTTAGATGCTTTTGAATTCGGTTACTATGGCTCATATAGCGAGGAAGGTGCCTATAACTATACCTTAGTCCTCTATAACTCGCAAGACGAAGAAAACTATGTTCCCCAAGTAGGTTTTGATATCTACACCGAAGTGAAGGACGAGTTTACCGGCAACTTCACTGTTGAGGGTGGCAACTTAGGTCTCGAATATAGTGCTTTCTACCCTGATGCAGATAGCGAGGGCGAGTATTTCACGGCTGCTTCCGTCACGGTTACGGAAGGTGAGGGTGACGAATTAACGGTGGAAGGTATCTTCACCACAGAGGCTGGTAAAACGTACACTTTCTCTGTTACCGCAGAACCCTATATCTACGACGCAGAGCATCCTTACGAACCGCAAGAGGTTAAAACCTTTAACTTGACAGCTGTTGAAGGAGAGTTAGATGAGACGTATTTCGCTGAATATGGTCTTGTTTATTACTACTTATATATGGAGGATGGTTCGCTTGTTGGTCTCACTTATCGCACGGCCAATGGTACCCAACCTAATGGCACGTTTGCTATCTCGGACGAAGAAGGTGTAGATGCTTTCTTAACGGGAATGGACTACTATGGATATGCTAATGGTAGTTACTATGAGACCGTAGAAGGTGATGTTTATTACTTTGTTTCCGGTTCGGTTACCTTGGCAACTGACGAAGATGATAATGTCACGATTACCGTAAACGCTACTTCTTGCTACGGCTCTACATTCACCGTGTCGGGAGTTATCGGTGCTCCGCAACCCACACCCGGTCACACCATCGTGATGGCAGACTATGCCGATGTGAACTTTACCACCACGGATGGTGCTTATACTGTGGCTTCTGCTGCTAATGGCGGTACTGCTCCTGCGTATAACACAAATAGCGAAGAGCTCCGTCTCTATGCTAAGAACTCGATGACATTGACCAAGAACACCAAAAATGGTCCGATGACGAAGATTGTCTTCAATATCTCGGATAAGGGTCTAACTCGTCAAGCGGAGATTACGCCTTCTGTAGGTTCGATGGCTTATGATATGACCAATGCTACCGTAACATGGACGGGCGAGGCTTCTGAGGTTACATTCACAGTGGGTGAAAAGAATGTTTATGGTTCGGATGGTAAGACCAAAGCCGGTCAATTCGACTTCACCTCCATGGATATTGAGCCTAATGAGTATTCCGCTTTGGTTAATATCAAGGCCGTTAAGGCAGTAAAGACCCTCATAAATGGTCAAGTTGTCATCGAGCGCAACGGTCGCCAATACAATCTGCTCGGCTTCTAACCTATAGCCTCTATAGCTCCTATAGCTGCTATAGCGACTATAGTTACTATAGAATCTCTCTAAAAAAAGCGAAAATTGAACGATTTTCGCTTTTTTATTTGCATATATGCAAAAAAAGTTGTACCTTTGCACCGACATTTAAGGTCTATGAATTAATTTGGGTGCAAAAGGGCATCCGTAAAACGTTAAAACATTATGAACATTATTACTAAGGAAGTTAAACTTCCGGATGGTAGAGTCATCAAGTTGGAGACCGGTAAACTGGCTAAACAAGCCGACGGTGCCGTGATGGCCACGATTGGCAACACGATGATTCTTGCCACTGTTTGCAGCGCGAAAGACGCTGTTCCGGGAACGGATTTTATGCCGCTCACCGTTGAGTACAAAGAAAAATTTGCAAGCGCAGGTCGCTTCCCCGGCGGATTCACCCGTCGTGAGGGTAAGGCGTCTGACTACGAGATTCTGATTGCTCGTTTGATTGACCGCGCTTTGCGTCCTCTCTTCCCCGCTAATTATCACGCAGAGACGTTCGTTAACGTAACGATGTACTCTGCCGATGGCATTGATATGCCGGAGTCTATTGCCGGTCTGGCTGCCGGTGCGGCTCTCGCTTGCTCGGATATTCCCTTTGAGGGGCCCGTTTCCGAGGTGCGTGTAGCTCGCGTTAATGGTCAAATGGTTATCAACCCCACCTTTGAGCAATGCGAACAAGCCGACCTCGAACTCATGGTTGCCGCAACCTACGACAACATCATGATGGTAGAAGGTGAGATGAAGGAAGTGCCCGAGAGCGTTATGCTCGAGGCTATTAAGGCTGCTCACGAGGCTATCAAACCGCAATGTCTCGCTATCAACGAGATGATGAAGGCTTATGGTAAAGAGGTGAAACGCGAATATTGCCACGAGGTGAACGACGACGAACTCAAACAAGCCGTTCACGATTTCAGTTATGCTCGTGCTTATGCGCAAGCTACTTCTTCGGATACCGATAAGCATCACCGCGAGGCTATGTTCTCACAAATTTGTGAGGACTTCAAGACCGAGAAACTTGATTATATGCAAGCCCGTGCCGAAGCTCTTGGCATCGATGTAGACGAGATCGCCGCCATGGTGGATCGTTACTACCACGATGTAGAGAAAGAGGCGATGCGCCGTGCTGTCCTCGATGAGGGTAAACGTCTGGATGGGCGTAAGACCACGGACATCCGTCCTATCTGGTGCGAAGTGGGTTATCTGCCCGGTCCTCACGGGTCGGCTATTTTCACCCGCGGTGAGACGCAGTCTCTGTCCACCGTTACGCTCGGAACGAGCAAGGATGAGAAGATGGTGGATGAGGCTCTCATTCAAGGTACGGAGAAATTCTTGCTGCACTATAATTTCCCGCCGTTTGCAACGGGTGAAGCCAAGGCTCAACGCGGCGTAGGCCGTCGTGAGATTGGTCACGGAAACCTCGCATGCCGTGCTCTCAAGAACATGGTTCCGGAGGACTTCCCGTACTCGGTACGCGTTGTTTCGGATATCCTGGAGTCCAACGGTTCGTCTTCGATGGCTACCGTTTGTGCCGGTTGCTTGGCTCTCATGGATGCCGGTGTTCCGTTGAAGAAACCCGTCAGCGGTATTGCGATGGGAATGATTTCCGAACTGGTTAATGATAAACTGAACTATAAGATTCTGTCGGATATCCTTGGTGACGAGGATCACCTGGGTGATATGGACTTCAAGACCACGGGTACCCGTGACGGTCTGACCGCTTGCCAAATGGATATCAAGGTCGATGGTCTGAGCTACGAAGTATTAGAGAACGCCCTCGAACAAGCGCACCAAGCCCGTATGTTCATTCTCGATAAGATCTGCGAATGCATGCCCGCTCCGCGTGCTGACCTCAAACCTCATGCTCCGCGCATCACGTCCTTCTATATCCCGAAGGATATGATTGGTGCTGTCATTGGCCCCGGCGGTAAGATTATTCAGGGTATCCAAGCCGAAACCGGTGCTGTCGTTTCGATTGATGAAGACGAGAAGGGCGGTAAGGTTGAGGTGGCTTCCAATAACGGCGAACAGATGGCTGCAGCGATTGCTAAGATTAAAGCCATCGTGGCTCTGCCCGAGGTAGGGGAGACTTACGAGAGTACCGTTAAGTCAATCATGCCTTATGGTTGCTTCGTTGAGTTCATGCCCGGTAAGGAGGGTCTGCTGCATATCTCCGAGATTGATTGGAAACGCTTTGATACGATGGATCAAACCGGTATCAAGGAGGGTGATAAGATTATGATTAAGCTCCTTGAGGTAGATCCTAAGACCGGTAAGTTCCGTCTCAGTGCTAAGGCTCTGAAAGAGAAACCCGAAGGCTATGTAGAACCCGAGCGTCCCGCCCGTGGTGAGCGTGGTGAGCGTGGCCCACGTCCTGAGCGTCGTGGTCCCCGTCCCGGTCGAGAGCCTCGACACGCAGATGGCCATTCGGATGGTCATAGCGACTTCGAAGGCGATGGCGCAAGATTAGAAAAGTAAAAGAGTACTAATAATTATCTCAATTAAGGTACTAATAATTATCTCAATTTATTAATTAAAATTTTTATTCAAATGAAAAAGATTATCTTATCTTTGGCTATGGTGGCTATGTCTGCTGTAGCTGTGAATGCTCAATTGTTAGTTGGTGGTAGTTTTGGTGTTAATGCCAGTTCAATCACTTCTACCACAAAAAGTCAAGTTGATGGTAAAAAATCTGCCTCTAAAGATGCTTTGTCACCTTCGTTTGCCGGTTTTACCATTGCTCCCACGATTGGCTATGCCATAAATAACTGGGAAGTAGGTTTGTCTTTTGGTTTAGGAGGTGAATTTACAACTTCCAAGACTCACCCTGTTGTCAACGGAAAGCCTGTCGCTGATAAATTAGTGAAGGATAGCAAAGTGCCTGCTTTCGTTTGGAATGTTAATCCTTATGCTCGTTACTATTTCTTCCAAAAAGAAGGTTGGGGTATTGCTGTTGAAGGTGGCTTTAACGTGGGCGGTAAAAAGGGAAACGATCCTATCCTATATGTAGTAGAAGGGGTTAGAACAAAGAAGGATGTTGATGATTATAAGGAGGAATTAAGGAGCGCAAAAGAGGCTCAGAAACTAGCAGGAATCAAAACAATTGATTCGAATGTCAATTGGTCCGTTGGTTTCCAACCGGTTATTACTTATACGGTTAAGGATCATTGGGTATTGGTTTCTAAACTTGGTTTCTTAGGCTTAGGCTTATATGGTAATGTAGTGAAAGCGGGTGCTAAGGATACAAAAACTGGCAACAAGGAAATAACTACTATCAGTACGACGAGCTTCAATCTCAATCTCTTGCAACAAAATGGGGCTGAACTCATCTCCTTCGGTTGCGTTTACAAGTTCTAATTGGAATATGTAATATTATAAGGAGAACCGCCACATCGTTTTGGCGGTTCTTTTTTGGGCAAAAAGTCGTTAAATCTCAAAAGAAATGCACAAAATGCAAGAAAAATTTGCATATATTGTAAAAAAATGTTACCTTTGCACGTTTTTTTGAAATCATGTGACATAGTATAATCAATTTATAAACGGAGAAAGCCGAAAATCCGAAGAAGAGTAGGCGCATAATTAATTCAATTAAATTACTAAATGAAAAAGATTAATTTTATTTTTATGGCACTTGTGGCACTGATGTTGTTCGCTTGTGCCCCTCAAAGTGACTATGTTGTCATTGAGGAGGCTTCTATTCAGCTGAAAAAAGAGACCAATCCTCCTATGGGACAATTGGTACCTGGTATTCCCAGTGATGAGGAAGCAACTCCTGCCCCAGAAGTTATTCCTACTATTACCCTTCCGAGTGCAGCAATCTCGGGCGAAACACTCGCCGGACATAAATGCATTCGGGTAGACATGACCGGTATTAGCGATTCTGAAGAAGGTTGGATAACATTAATCGGAACGGGTAGTCCGGACTGTAATATTTGGATTGAAGTTGACGATTCAGATAATAAAGGACTTCAAGTTACGAATTTATCAGCAAGTAGTGGTTCTAGCACCTCTAAGGCAGATATATCTTTCTTAATCGATAATTCGGGTAGTATGTCTGAAGAAGCAAATGCCGTGGCAAATAGCATTTCCGAATGGGCTACATTATTGGCTTCCAGTGGATTAGATGTTCAATTCTCTTGCGTAGGTTATGATGGAGCCATCAGTGGTGGTATTGATTTTACCTCCGCTACTGAGATTAAGGACTTCTTAGACCGTTCTACCGGAACAAGTCGTACGGTTGGTTTTGTAGGTGCTAACGCCACTCAATTAAGTACTATTGCTGGAAATTATACCACAGGTGGTGGCTCGCGGAATGAATGCGGTGTTGCGGCATTGCGCTTTGCAGACGAAAACTACACCTATCGTGTTGGTGCGTCACGCGTATACGTAAACTTTACCGATGAACCGAATCAACCGAACGATAATTCTAATTTTAGTGTTGAATATTTAAACCCCCTGAATTCTTTGTGGGAAGCTTGGCAAGGGACCGTTCATTCTGTGTATAGTGATTCTGATACTTCGTTTACGAATATACCGAATAATAAGGAATATCCTTGGCTGATGGCAGAATATACGGGAGGAACAAAGCAATTTTGTAGCAGTGATTTTTCGGGTGTAACCCTTAGTGATCTTCCTGTTACGGGTGCTTTACAGAATTCTTACATTATTTACTTTACTAATATTGATTCTTTATTGGACGGTAATCAACATAAAGTGGTTATCACTATTAGTACGGCAGATGGTATTATGGGTATACTCACTCTGTATGTTAATTTCTCCGATTTAACATATTAATTTTATTATTTATCAACTATTAATTTTAATTTTATGAAAAAAGTTTTATTTTTATCTGCGATTATCGCAGTTGCTTTAATGGGGTGTAAAAAACAATCAAAATTAGATTTTGAGGACATTACAACTACTTCTAATTTATCGGGTTATATTTACTATAATGCCGGTGCTCACATTGAAAAAGGTGCTTTTATTCAAGTGTCTATGCCTGCTGCCGACAAGGAGCTTCTTGTAAAAGTTCCGTACGGTGCTTATTCGGCTGGTGCAGAAGGCTATAAAATTTATAATGTGAAAACGAATGCAGAAGGTAAATATGCTATTGATCTTCCTGTTGGCAAACTTGATTGCAAAGGTATTTGCATTGAAGTTGTGCCTTTTATGGCTCCCTATAGTTCTATCGATTCTCAAAATAAATTGCAAGAGATAGACGCGTTATATGGTGACCAAATCAGTAATCTTTCGTTAAGTTTAGGGGTTCCTACCTATGTTAATGTTTGTACTATAGATCCGGATTGGTCAAAAATGCCTGAAGACCAAACTCGTTCACAAAAAGTAACCATCAAGGGAACTGTAAAGGCCGCATACGAAAAGAATACAGATAACGTAATTACTCGTGACTATAAAAACTTAGGAGATGCTTCTGTAAAACTTACTATCGAAAAATCGGGTGATAGTCGTACCCTCGTGTATAATACAACGACCGATGATAATGGAGACTTCGTTTTCGACACGGAGTTATTCAATTCTTGGGTGTTAGGAACAGACGATGTTTCTATTTTTGTTGAAGTTGCTCCCCTTGTTTGTGCTTTCAAGCACTATTATCAAGAAAGAGAATCATCTACTGAAGGATGGGGAGAATATACGTCTCAAAGTAATATTCAAGGATATTATTCATCCGCTACTAAATACGATTATCTGGATGCCGGTTCTTTGTTAGTTGCTAAACAATTAGGAGAAATAACTATGTCAACATTCACACCTGAAGATATGACATTGGTCAAAGGTTTAGGATATGAGATTGACATAGACAAATCGGAAGGATTTAAGAAATATAGATCTGACAATGTTATGTATTGGGAGGAGGGTCCCTACTTTTACTACTACTATTAATAATCTATATAACTAATAATCAAACAGTTATGAAACGTATATTAGGTTTGTTTATTTGTGTAGCGATGGTACTTCCATTGCTGGCACAAGACTTAGAGGAGCCAAAGAGCCAATCGGCAAAGGCTGAAGTTGTCTATACTCCTCAACAAGGAGACTGGGCTATTGGATTTAATATTAATCCGATCCTGAATTTTGTTGGAAATATGTTTAATGGTACTGTAGGTCAAGTCTTTGATAGTAAAACGTTTGGAGGCCAACCGCTGGTAGCTAATCCGAATCCTGCCTATCCTGTTCTTTCGGTTATGGGTAAGTATATGGTTAGTGACAATGTGGCTATTCGCGCCAACGTAGGTTTGCTACTTAGTGCAGATAACAAAAGTTACTACATCCGTGATGATAAGGCGGTTTTCTTAGATCCTTTATCTATTGAAAAAGTGGTCGATAAAGCGAAGCAAGAAACATTCGGTGGTAGTGTCTTTATAGGTGCTGAGTATCGTGTTGGTAAAAAACGCGTACAAGGTGTGTTTGGCGGTGGACTAAACTATGCTTTTTCTACTTATAAGGCTAAATACACCTACGGTAACGCAATTACAGAGGCTAACCAAGTTCCGACGATGAGTGCAAATATGCCTGCTTTGAGCGCACCGATGCCTTCTATGCCTAATGCCAGAACGTTAAGCCAAGCACAATCAGGCATTCATACTTTTGGATTAGTTGGTAATATTGGTGTTGAGTGTTTCGTTGCTCCAAAGATTTCTTTGGGTGCAGAAATGAACTTGGCAATTCTTTATCGCATGGAACCTATTTTGTATAAACAAATGGAGGGATATAATCTAAACACCGATAAAGTGCAGATATTTACTGATATTGCCGGCGAAAGCTCATCAAACTTTGTATTTGGAACGCAGAATATAGGTGCTAACTTATTTATGAATTTCTACTTCTAATGTCATTTCAAAACAAAGACTAAACAAAAAAGAACCGCCCAAAAAGCGGTTCTTTTCTGTATCTGCCCTTTTGTTGATGGGCTTCAGCGTATTTTTAATACGCATTCATCTGTTCGGCAACGGTCTTCTTGATGAAGTCGGCAAAGTCCTGAATACTCATTTGACCCTTATCCTCTGCGCCTTGCTGACGAACGGATACCAGTCCTTGTTCCGCTTCTTTCTCACCTACGATGAGCATGTACGGAATACGCTTGAGCTCGTTATCGCGAATCTTACGACCGATCTTCTCGTCGCGGTCATCCACAATAGCGCGAACATCTTGTTGCTCTAATATCTCTTGCACCTTATGCGCATATTCGTTGCTCTTCTCGGAGATGGGCAGAATAGCCACCTGATCGGGCGTGAGCCAAAGCGGGAACTTACCGGCTGTGTGCTCAATGAGTACCGCTACGAAACGCTCCATCGAACCGAACGGGGCACGGTGAATCATAACAGGACGGTGCTTGAGGTTATCCTCACCCGTGTACTCCAACTCAAAACGCTCGGGTAGGTTATAGTCCACTTGAATCGTACCTAACTGCCAACGACGACCGATAGCGTCCTTTACCATAAAGTCTAACTTAGGACCATAGAATGCAGCCTCACCGTACTCCACTTTGGCGGGAAGGTTCTTCTCTTTACAAGCGTCAATGATGGCTTGCTCGGCCTTTGCCCACACTTCGTCACTACCTACATACTTGGTGTGATTATTGGGGTCGCGCAGTGAGATCTGTGCCTCAAAGTTCTTGAAATCAAGGGCCTTGAAGATAATTTCAATAATCTCCATCACGCGAATGAACTCGTCTTTAACTTGGTCCTGACGGCAGAAAATATGAGCATCATCTTGCGTGAACGAACGAACACGCGTCAGACCGTGCAACTCACCCGATTGCTCGTAACGATAAACGGTACCGAACTCGGCAATGCGCAATGGCAGGTCTTTGTAGGAACGAGGACTGTTCTTGAAGATGGTGCAGTGGTGAGGGCAGTTCATAGGTTTGAGCAGATAAACCTCACCCTCCTCGGGGGTCGTGATGGGTTGGAAACTGTCCTTACCATAGTGATCCCAGTGACCGGAAGTGACATAGAGGTTCTTGTTGCCGATATGCGGGGTCATCACTTGCTGATAACCGTATCGTTTTTGTATCTTCTTGAGGAAATCCTCCAAACGCAAGCGAAGGGCGGTGCCTTTGGGTAACCAGATGGGCAGACCCTTACCGACCATGTCTGAGAACATGAACAGGTCCAGTTCCTTACCGATGCGGCGGTGGTCACGTTTCTTAGCCTCCTCGAGGAGTGCCAAGTACTCGTCCAACATCGATTTCTTGGGGAAGGTGATGGCATATACGCGCGTCATCATCGGACGAGTCTCATCGCCACGCCAATAAGCGGCCGCACAGGATAGCACTTTGACGGCTTTGATGGGAGCCGTGGACATAAGGTGCGGACCCTTACATAGGTCGGTGAAGTTTCCTTGGGTATAGGTCGTTATATGACCATCCTCAAGGTCGTTGATGAGCTCGCACTTGTACGTCTGCCCCTTATCGCCAAACATCTTCAACGCATCGGCTTTGGCTATGTCGCGACGGATGAGTTCGCTCTTTTTTTGGAGCAGCTCCATCATCTTCTTCTCGATGTTCTCAAAGTCGCCCTCTTTGATGGCCGTTCCTTCTTGGGGATAGACATCGTAGTAGAAACCGTTCTCAATCGCCGGACCAATACCGAACTGGATACTGGGATAAAGCTCTTGCAGTGCCTCCGCCATAAGGTGAGAGGAGGTGTGCCAGAAGGCATGCTTGGCCTCTGCATCTTCCCACTTATGCAGTTTGATGGCGCAGTCAGTGGTGATAGGAAGGGAAAGGTCAATGACTTGCCATTGCCCATCGCCTGTTGCCTGTTGCCTGTCGCCTAATGAAATACTTGCCGCCAGCACATCTTGTGCCAAGCGGGGACTGATGGATTCAGCCACTTGATAAGCGGTTACACCGCTCTCGAATTCACGGACGCTTCCGTCCGGAAAAGTAATTTTAACCATATTGTTAAACCTACAAATGTTTATGCTTTTGGAGCTCACAACTGCTCCGCAAGCGAATATGTTATTTTTGTTGTGATAATCGCCTAAACTCCGCTAACACCACGCCGGTCGCAATAGCCACATTGAGCGATTCGATATGGGTCCCCTCCGAGCCTCCCCCCGCAGGGGAGGTCTTATAACTAGGTATATAGAGCGGGTGGGTGATGTATTTCCTTACTTCGGGGGATATACCATTCCCCTCATTTCCCATAATAATGATTCCCCGCATGGCATCCGTTATCGCTCCCGGTTCGTATATGTTTTTTCCATCCAGTAGCGTCCCATAGATGGGAGTAGAGGAGTAGGGGAGTAGGGGGGTAGGGGTTTCGCCTGTCGCCTGTAACCACTCCACTAAATCTACATAATGAATGTGTACGCGGGCGAGCGCACCCATGGTGGCTTGCACTACCTTGGGGTTGTAGCAATCGGCCGTATCTTTCGAGCAATAGATATCCGTTATCCCGAACCAATCCGCCGTGCGGATAATCGTTCCCAAGTTCCCCGGATCCTGAATCCCGTCTAACGCAAGCATAAGTCCCTCTCCGCCTATCAGCCTTTCTGCCTCTCCGCCTGTCTTCCTAAACACCGCCAAACTACCCTGCGGTGTCTTCATCGAAGACATTTGCTCTAACTCTTGCTCCGTTGCAATATAACTATTAAACTTTCCACTATCTAACTTACTTTCCACTTTAAACTTTCCACTTTCCGCTCCACTTTGAACGAGGGTAACGAGTTCAAAGTGATGTATCAGTTCGCTGATACATTTGTCTCCCTCCGCGACGAAGAGTCCCTCTTCGTCCCTTACCTTTTTGTGCTGTAAAGAGCGAATAAATTTGACCTGATTCTTGCTAATATGACTTAAATTGGGCTCCATTAATCAAAAAACGGTGCAAAGATATAAAAAAATTTGCATATATGCAAATATTTTCGTACCTTTGTACGCTTTATTATTATGCCGAAGTCTATACATGTCATATTATGGATGCTTTTGGGCAGTTTGATGATGCTTTTCGCGGGGTGTCAGCCGTGTCGTTATGTTCCCTCGGATAAGTATCTGCTCAACAAGGCTAAAATCAAAATTGAGGACCGTAAGGATGTGCCAACAACGGAGCTAACTAATTACCTTCGTCAAAAGCAGAATACGGAAGCTTTGGGTTTTTGGAAACTGCAATTGCATATCTATAATACCGCGCCCAAGGACACGATTACTAAGTCCCAAAAGCGGTTGACGCGCAATGCTCATAAGATGGGTGAGGCACCGGTAATCTATGACCCTGCCGCTACGGAGGCTTCTATGGCGCAACTGACCAAAGCCATGAACAATATGGGCTTCTTTAATGCGCAAGTGGATACCGTGATTGACTATAAGGTAAAGTATGTTAAGCATAGCGATCGCGTGGACCGCAAAGTGAATGTTACCTACCTCATTGAGGCGAAAGAACCTTACCTGATTCGCGATTATAAAACGAACATATCCAATGATGTGGTGCGCTCATTGGCCAATAATAAGGGACGTAAGGTGAAAAACGGGGATCGCTTTGATGCGACCACTTTAGACGAAGAACGGCAACGTATATCCTCCGGTATGCGTCGGCAGGGGTATTATTACTTTGACCGTTCTATGCTGGAATATAGGGCAGATAGCAGCTATTCTACCAATGAGGTGGCGATGGAAATAAAACTCGAGGATTTTGTCGAGAACCTGCCGGACTCTGTCAAGGCTAAAATTTATAGCCAGTACCGCATCGGAAAGGTTTATTTCCATCAGGATTATGATCCCAATCATATCCCGGATAGCGTGATTGTTACTACGGATATGTCGGATGCCGAAGAGGGCTATGAGTTCACCTATACCGATAAGCGTTTGCTTCGCAATAAAGTTCTCAAGAAAGCTTGCCTTATCAAACAGGGCGACTTATTCAACGAACAAGCGGTGGAGGATACTTATGCCGCCCTCAATGGCCTCGGTCCCGTCAAATATATTGATATCGCTTTCGTTCCGGCGGGCGATAAACTGCTGGACTGCCATGTCACCATCTCGCGCAGTAAACTCAATAATGTCTCTGCCGAAGTGGAGGGAACCTATTCGGCGGGCGATTGGGGCATAGCTGCCGGAGTGGGGTATATGAATAAGAATATCTTCCGCGGGGCAGAGCAGTTCTCCCTCAATGCCCGCGGTAGTTATGAGTGGCGTCAAGCCGGAGGCCGTGCCATCGAAGGAACGTTGGATGCCGGATTGCTCTTCCCTAATAGTTTTAAAATCAACATTGCATATAAGTACCAAAAGCGCCCGAATGAATATACACGAACCATCGCTAATGCGGGCTTGTATTACACGGCGCGCAAGTCGCGTAAGAACTCTCCGTGGACACACCAATTCAACTTATTGGATATCAGTTATGTCTATCTGCCGTACGTGAGTGATGAGTTTCGTACCAATTTCTTGGAGAAATCGACGGTGCTCAAGTATAGTTACGAGAACCACTTTATCGTAGGTTGGGCGTACTATGGTCGCTATAATGGGTATGATATGTTGCACCCTTATCGCAGTTTTGTTACGTTTAACTACTTCCTTGAAACGGCGGGTAACTTTCTCTATGCTATGAGCACGCTGGCTAAACAAAAGAAAAACGATGCCGGACAATATGAGATCTTTAAGATCCCGTATTCCCAATATGGCAAAGCAAATGCGGACTTTACGTTCCACCATGTGGTAGCTCCTAACCATCAGATAGTGACCCATATCGGTTTTGGTGCAGCGGTGCCGTACCTCAACTCGGGCGTAGTACCCTTTGAAAAACGCTTCTTCTCGGGCGGTAGTTCCTCCGTTCGTGGATGGCAAGCCAGAGCTTTAGGTCCTGGAGGGTTTAATGTGCAAGGGAATAGCAGCCTTATCTACGAACTAAAGGCGGGTGATGTGCGCTTGGATGCCAACTTAGAGTACAGGTTCCATGTCATTAAGTTCTTGGAATTAGCCGCTTTCTTTGATGCCGGAAATATATGGACGATAAAAGACTATCCGGAGCAACCGAATGGCGCGTTCCGTTGGAATGAGTTCTATAAACAGATTGCCATGGCTTATGGTTTGGGTATCCGCTTGGACTTTAGTGTACTCATCTTCCGTGTGGATTTTGGTGTTAAACTCTATGACCCGGCTCGCCTCACGGGCGAGCGTGCCGGTACGCAGTGGCGTACGGTGCCCAACGGCTTAGGCTGGAAGGATGATATGACCTTCCACTTCGCCATCGGCTATCCGTTCTAGACAACTATAAACTATAAACTTTAAACTTTCAACTCAAATGCTGCGGGTTCAATGTGTATCGGGAATCAATGAAGCTGGTTGCGACGAAGCCGGACGAGGACCTTTGGCGGGAAGCGTGTTTGCGGCAGCGGTGGTCTTTAATGAGTGGAAAGGGAAAGTGGAAAGTGAAAGTGAAGAGTGGAATCTGATCAATGACTCCAAGCAACTGACGGCCAAACAGCGGGAACGGTTGCGCCCGTGGATAGAGCAACACGCAGCGGCGTGGGCAGTAGGGGAGGTAACGGCCGAGGAGATAGATAAAATTAACATACTGAACGCAGCCATTCTGGCTATGCAGCGGGCACTGGATAAACTGACGATTCGTCCCCAACATATCCTCGTGGATGGCAATAAATGGAAACCTTATGTTCCGCAAGGCGAAGTATTGGAGGTACCCGCTAAGACGGTGGTCAAAGGGGACGCAACTTATCTCAGTATTGCCGCGGCAAGTATTTTAGCCAAGACCTACCGAGATGAGTATATGATCAAAATGGCTCAGCAGTATCCACAATATGGCTGGGATCGGAATATGGGCTATCCCACCAAGGAGCACTACGAGGCGATTGCCAAGTACGGCATCACGCCTCTCCATCGCAAGAGTTTTAAACTCTTTAAACACTAAGCACTAAACACTAAACACTAAAATATTATGACTCTCTTTAAACGAAATGAGGCTCAGCCTCGAAAGAAACATGGTTGCTTATGGACCATTATCATTTGTTCTATTGTCTATGTCGCTCTTTGCGGTATCATAGGCGTGGTATTCGACAGCAAGATGGGAGGCGCTTCGGCATCCCTCAGTAAGAACACCGTGTATAAACTCAAACTGGAAGGCGTTCTGCAAGAGCAAGGACAGGAACCTAATCCTTTTGAGGCTTTCATGAGTGAGATGCCCGGAATGGCGAAGCCACAAACCATTGTAGGATTAGATGATTTACTCTCCAATATCAAACTGGCTAAGGAGAATGACAAAGTGAAGGGTATCTACCTCTACGGCGGTACGCTTGGCGTAGCTCCGGCGAATGCCAAGACCTTGCGCGATGCATTGCTTGACTTTAAGTCTTCCGGTAAGTTCATTGTGGCCTATGCCGATATGTACACCCAAACGAACTACTACATCGCTTCCGTGGCGGATGCGATCTATCTCAATCCGGTAGGTGTTGTTGATTGGAAAGGTCTTGGCGGACAGCGTATGTACTATAAGCGTCTGTTGGACAATCTTGGCATTGAGATGCAAATCATCAAGGTGGGCACCTTTAAGTCTGCCGTGGAACCTTACTTCCGTACCTCTATGTCAGAGGCCGACCGTGCACAAACGGAGCGTTACCTCTTCGGTATCTGGGATGATTTCAAAGCGGCTGTGGCTGCTTCTCGTAACCTTACCACGGAGCAGTTGGATGCCCATGCCGACGAGTATATGTTATTGCAGGCTGCTGATAAATATGTGGACTATAACCTCGTAGATAGTCTCGTTTATCCGCAAGAAATGGATACTATCCTCAAAACCTTGGTTGGGGTAGAGGATTATAATTGCGTGAGCACTAATGAGTTAGCCTCTGTTAAACGTACTCCGAATAAGAGCAAGAACGAGATTGCTATCGTCTATGCCGAAGGAGATATCACGGACGAAACGGGGGATGGCATCGTCGGCACGAAGATGGTCAAGACACTCAATAAAGTGGCCAAAGCCAAGGATGTGAAAGCCGTTGTTTTCCGTGTCAACTCACCCGGAGGTAGTGCCGACGCTTCCGAACAGATTTGGCATGCCGTGACCATGCTACAAGCCAAGGGTTTGCCCGTCGTTGTCTCCATGGGTGATTATGCCGCTTCAGGAGGATACTATATCTCCTGCGCAGCCGATTATATCTTTGCTGAACCTACTACCCTCACCGGTTCCATCGGTATCTTCGGTACGGTGGCCAATGTTAATAAACTGCGCAATAAGATCGGTCTTGACATCGACGGCGTGAGCACCAATAAACACTCGGCGCTCGAAGCCAATATGATTTATAAGGGCATGAACCCTGAGGAGTTTGCGCTTATGCAGAATATGATTAACCGTGGTTACGACCTCTTTACTCAGCGTTGCGCCGATGGCCGTCACACGACCCAAGACGAGATAAAGAAGATTGCCGAAGGCCGTGTGTGGCTCGGTAAGGATGCGCTTGAGTTGGGTCTTATCGACGAATTAGGTACTATCGATGCGGCGATTGCCAAAGCCGCTACCTTGGCTGATTTGACGGACTGGAAGGTGGTTTCTTATCCTGCAAGGAAGGATCCGTTCACCGAACTGATTGAGTCTCTTTCCGAACCCGACTCCGAGGAGGAGCGTATCGTTGCCAAAATCAAAGCCTTTACTTCCCAACCGCGTATCATGGCATTGATGCCCGAAATAGAGATTAAGTAAGATGAAGTTCCTTCGCGTCATACTTGGTTTTCCGGTGAGTGCGATACTAAGCATCGTGCTGCATATCCGTCATAGACTTTATGATGCGCACTTGTTGCGTTCTCATGCGGTGGGTATACCTACTATTTGTGTAGGTAATCTCGCTTTGGGCGGAACGGGTAAGACGCCCCACACGGAGTATCTCCTTCGTCAATTGAGCAAGCACTATAAGGTGGCGGTTCTCTCGCGGGGCTATGGACGCAAAACGAAAGGTTTTGTACTCGCAACGCCTCAATCAACGGTGGAGCAAATAGGGGACGAACCGCTCCAGATGGTGCGTAAGTTCCCGTCAGTACCCGTGGCCGTGTGCGAGAACAGAGCGCACGGAGCCTATAAACTGCGTCGCCTCTTCCCTGACCTACAGGTTATCCTCTTGGACGATGCCTTCCAACATCGCTCCATCTGCTGCGGACTCACTATCTTACTTACGGCCTATGATAACCTCTATGTCCACGATCGCCTATGGCCTATCGGGACATTACGCGACCTACGTTACCGCGCCCATAAAGCCAAT
Organism: Paludibacteraceae bacterium; assembly: GCA_045599545.1. Taxonomy (GTDB): domain Bacteria; phylum Bacteroidota; class Bacteroidia; order Bacteroidales; family Paludibacteraceae; genus Colicola. The sequence continues at coordinate 22,232 of JAZRWG010000056.1, forward strand.
ATATTGATTGTCACTAAGTGTCCAACCGACTTGCGTCCGATTGATTATAGGGTAGTGGAGACGTCCCTCCGTAAGGTGGCTTTCCAACAACTTTATTTCTCTACGTTGCACTATGCACCGCTTCCCGCTAAGGGAACACCGCTTGTGGTTACGGGTATTGCTAACCCCCAACCGCTGGTGGATTATGTGCGTGAGCACGCACCTCAGACCGAACTGCTCTCCTTCCCCGATCATCATGCTTTTACCAAGCGGGATGCGAATATGATTATGGAGAAGGCGCAGGCGTTTGACTATGTCCTCACAACCGAAAAGGACCTTCCTCGCTTGGAACAAATAGGGGTGGCGGATACATTAGGACAGAAACTGCACGTGATGCCCATTGAAGTCCGAATCGTTATGGATGAGGACCAACTAATCAAGAAACTAAATATGTATATTGGCATAATTAAGCACTAATCACCAATCACAAATCACCAATCACAAACATGCTCAAAATCCTCCGTCGCTTCATTCCGCCTTATAAGGCTCAAGTAGGTCTGAATATCTTTTTTAATATCTTCTCGACGCTACTATCCCTTTTCTCTTTTGCTACCATCATTCCGGTGCTGCAAATCCTTTTTGGCTTAAACTCCGTGGATGCTTCCTATACGGCAATTGCTTCCGGGATGTCCCTTGACGACTTGCTCATTGCCCTCAAAGGCAATATGTATTATTACCTCCAAACCATCATCACCACCAAAGGGTCGGGATTCGTTCTTTTCCTTTTAGGGGTAGTACTCGTCGTGCTGACCGGACTCAAATGCCTGTTGGCGTGGTTGGCGAATTACTTTATGGTGCCTATCCGTACGGGCGTGCTGCGCGACTTGCGCAAGCAGTTATATGACAAGGTTGTTTCCCTTCCTATCGGTTATTTCACCGAGGAGCGCAAGGGCGATGTCATGTCCCGCATGACCAACGATGTCAATGAGGTGGAGGCATCCATCATGTCCTCCTTGGATATACTGTTTAAGGATCCCATCATGATTGTGGTTTATCTCATTACGCTCTTCGTTATCTCGTGGAAACTGACCGTCTTTGTGCTTATTCTACTGCCCATTGCCGGATTTATTATCGGTCGCATCGGGCGCAGCCTCAAGCGTACTTCTACCAAGGGACAGGAGCAAACGGCGGATATCCTTTCTCAAATTGAGGAGACCCTCGGCGGCTTGCGCGTCGTCAAGGCTTTTAATGCCGAAGATAAACTCAAAACGCGCTTTGATAAACTCATCAATCAAACGCGTGCCACCTTTAACCGTATCAATCGCCGTTACTATCTCGCGCACCCCGTGTCCGAGTTCTTGGGAACGGCCCTCATTGCCATTCTCATTTGGTATGGTGGCACTCTTATTTTAGGTGACCGCTCCTTTATTGATGCGGCTACGTTTATCTACTACCTCGTTATCTTCTATTCCATCATCAATCCGGCCAAGGATTTGAGCAAAGCCTCCTATGGTATCCGCCGCGGTCAAGCCTCTCTCGAGCGAATAGATAAGATTCTTAATACCAAGAATCCAATCTTAGATAACTCTCAACTATCAACTACCGCCGAAGGCGCACTTACTTTAAACTTTCAACTTTCCACTTTCAACGAGGCGATAGAATATCGCGACGTCAGCTTTGCTTACACTCCTGATCGTCCCGTGCTGAATCATATCAATCTCATCATTCCGAAGGGTAAGATGGTGGCGTTAGTGGGGCAGTCGGGTAGTGGTAAAACCACCTTAGCCGATCTTCTTCCGCGTTTCTATGATGTGAACGAGGGTGCAGTGCTCGTGGACGGTGTGGATGTGCGTAAGGTTTGTCCACACGACTTGCGTGCTTTGATGGGAAACGTAAACCAAGAGGCTATTTTGTTTAACGACACCTTCTATAATAACATCACCTTCGGTGTAGATACCACCCAACCCGCACCCAATGGAGGTACGTGGCAGCAGGCCGTCGAAGCGGCGGCGCGCATTGCCAATGCACACGATTTTATTATGGCAAACCCCGAAGGGTATGATACGTGCGTCGGAGATAGGGGTTCGCGCTTGAGCGGTGGACAAAGACAACGTATTTCGATTGCTCGCGCTATATTGAAGAACCCGCCCATTTTGATTTTAGATGAAGCCACTTCCGCCCTCGACACCGAGTCCGAACAACTCGTTCAGCAGGCATTGGAGCGGTTGATGAAGGATAGAACGACGCTCGTGGTAGCGCACCGCCTCTCCACTATTCGTCATGCTGATCTGATCTGTGTGCTGGATGAGGGACGCATCGTAGAGCAAGGCACCCACGAACAACTCATGGCCCTCAATGGTCACTACAAACGCCTCATCGAAATGCAAAATACCAAATAATATGATATTGTTTGCTGATTCCGGTTCAACCAAAACGCATTGGTGCCTCATGGCAGCCAATGGTCACGCCTCTGAGGTATATACGGCAGGTATCAATCCTGTGTTGCAATCGTCGGCTCAGATAACGCAGACGGTGGATAACCTCCTCTCTCAAATAGGTTCTCTCCTCTGGGCGGGAACGATTACCCATGTCTTTTTCTATGGAGCCGGTTGTACGCCCGAGAAGAAAGTCATTGTGCGCGATATCTTGGCTGCTGTTTTCAAGAAAGCGCAGGTTCAAGTGGAGTCCGATATGCTTGGGGCGGCACGCGGTTTGCTGCAACACGAACAGGGCATAGCCTGTATCTTGGGCACCGGTTCGGGCTCGTGTTTTTATGACGGAGAGAAGATTGCCGCTACCGTTCCTTCTTTAGGGTTTATCTTAGGGGATGAAGGGTCGGGGGCAACGTTAGGTAAACGCTTGGTGGCGGATGCGCTCAAGAACCAATTGACGCCCGAACTCAAGGAGGCTTTATTAAGGGAATATAATATCACGCAAGCGGATATCATTGACCGCGTCTATCGTCAACCCATGCCCAATCGGTTCTTGGCGGAACTCTCGCAGTTCTGCGCTCGCCGCATCCACGAACCCTCCATTCGCCACCTTGTCTACGACCACTTTGACCAATTTATCAAGCGCAATATCCTGCAATACCCTCAACTTATAAACCAGACGGCTTCTTTAAACTTTAAACTTTCCACTTTAAACTTTAAGATAGCCTTCGTCGGCTCCATCGCCTACTACTACAAGGAAATACTCCAAGAGGTCTTAACGGCGAACGGTCTCACTTTAGGTACGCTTATGCAAGACCCCATCGAGGGTCTTAAAACCTATCACCAATCCGACCTCGTCCCCACACTTTAAACTAATAAACTTACTTTAAACTTTAAACTTTCAACTTTCAACTAATATGTACATTCTCCCCTCACGGATTTGTTCTACGGAACTCATCAAGCAAATAGCAGACCAAGTCACGTTCTCCACGGACAAGTATGTCCTTTTAACCCTTAAACCTCATATTGATTGGGTTTATCGGGCGGAGCAACGCTTGGAGCAAGTTCTCTCTTACACGCATGCCGCCATGGCCTATTCCGACCGTTTTGCGAATGGACAGGCGGCACCTGTCATCGACTATCAACAGGGCGCGCTTCGCGACGACTTTGATTTTGGTGCCGTCACGGTGTGGGATAGGGACGTTTTCTTGCGTGCCGTGAGTGAGATGGATGTGAATTACGAGTACGCCGGATTTTATGACTTGCGGTTGCGAGTGAGTAGGATGGGGCAGCTCGTGCATATCCCCGAGTACTTATATTACGAGGTAGAGGAGGATAATCGCAAGTCGGGTGAAAAACTCTTTGACTATGTCAATCCCGCCAATCGGGCGGTACAGATAGAGATGGAAGCGTGCGTCACCGCCCACCTCCGCGCCTTAGGTGCATTAGTGGATTATACCCAATTAAAGTCTATCAACTTACCACTTTCAACTACCGCCGAAGGCGCAACTACTCTAAACTCTAAACTCTCCACTTTAAACTTTAAGAGGCCCACGGCCTCGGTCATCATTCCCTGCAAGAACCGAGTCAAGACCATTCGTGACGCAGTCACGTCCGCGCTCGCGCAACGCGTACGCGAACCTTATACTTATAATGTAATCGTAGTGGACGACAACTCCACCGACGGCACTGTAGAAGAGATCTTTAAACTTTCAACTTTAAACTCTCAACTCATCCTGCTTCAGCAGGATTCGTCCTGGCACGGCATCGGCGGTAACTGGAACCTTGCCATTCATGACGAGCGTTGTGGACAGATAGCCATCCAGTTGGATAGTGATGACACGTATTTTGATGAGAACACGGTTCAGAAGGTGATTGATGCTTTTGCGTCCGGAGATTATGCCATGGTCATCGGCACCTATCAGATAGTGGATGAACACCTACAACCTGTCGCCTCTCAGCCTCTCAGCCCTTCTGCCTCTCAGCCTGTCGCCCCCCTGATCATCTCCCACGCTGAATGGACTCCCGAGAATGGCATGAACAATGCCCTTCGTATCAATGGTTTAGGGGCACCGCGGGCGTTTAGAACGGATATCTTGCGCACGATTGACTTCCCCACCACCAAGTACGGTGAGGATTATGCGGTGGCTTTGCGTATCAGTCGGGAGTACAAGATTGGTCGTATTTACGATGTCATTTATAATTGTCGTCGTTGGGAGCATAACTCAGATGCGAACTGTTCGATAGAGGAGATGAATCGTAATAACCTCTACAAGGACCGCCTCCGCACTTTTGAACTCCTTGCCCGCATGCACTAAAATGACAAAAACAGGAATATACAAAGATCGCGGCAGCAAGTTCCTAAGCTTTGCCGAACCCATCACCTCGGAGGATGAGGCCAAGGACCGCATTGCATGGTACAAGAAGAAGTACCACGATGCTCGTCATGTGTGTTACGCTTATCGCCTCGGACCCAACCTATGGCGCACCAAGGACGACGGCGAACCGCACGGAACGGCGGGTGCCCCTATCTTGCGCGCTATTGATGCCGCGGGGAAGGATAATATCTTAGTGGTGGTGGTTCGTTATTTCGGCGGCACCCTCCTCGGCACGGGCGGTCTTATCGTCGCCTATCGTGAAGCTGCTAAATTAGCATTAATATGAAACATCTGTTAATCAATGGTCAAGATTTGCACTATGTGACTTTTGGTCGCAAGTCGGGCGACCCTATCTTGCTCTTGCACGGCAACGGGGGCAGTCATAAATCGATGCGTCGTCAGTTGCTTCAGTTCGCCTTGCACGGCTACCGCGTCTATGCTTTAGACTCCCGTGGTCAGGGAGCTAATGCTCCTCTTACCGAGTACCATTACGCGGATATGGCGGAGGATGTCTATTGCTTCTGCCAAGCATTGCATATCGACAAGCCCGTTGTCTATGGTTGGTCGGACGGTGGTATTCTGGCACTCATGGCCGAGATTGCTCATCCGGGACTGTTTAAGGCTATCATCACCAGTGGGGCGAACATCACGCCGGACGGTGTAACCGATTTCGTTGAAAACGAGGCGGAGTTGAGGGAGCAGTTCAAGGATAATCCGCTTTTCTTGATGATGTTGGACGAACCGCATATATCGCCCGAGGAGTTGGGGACGATCACCTGTCCGTGTCTGATTATGGCGGGGGATCATGACTCCATCGCACCGGAGCACACGCAGCTCATTGCGTCCTCTATTCCGAATGCAGAGTTATGTATCGTACCCAACGCCGACCATGGTTCGTATATCAAGCACCGTTCCACCGCCGGCCGCATCATCCTCCAGTGGCTGCGTCTATAGTGCAGCCAAAATTAACTTTGCAGCCGAAAAAAATGAATAGAAACATTATTTACTGCAATAATTTAGTGTTTCGAAACATTGTTTTCAAAGTAATTTAGTTTTTATAGTTCCACCGCAGGTCTAAAATCGGGTTTTTATCGGGTTTTTATTAAGCCCTGCGTGGAGGCTGCAAAACCTCTGCGAGAAGGGGATAGAATTAGAGTGCGAATTTGTGAGAATTTGTGCGAATTTCGCACAAATACGCAAAGTCGCAGTCTATGCGAAATGCTCTTATTACCTATAAATCAGCAAGTTATATTTTTGCTCCGACTTTTCACGAACAGATTTCGTTTGTCCGTGAAACAGCCTATTCCATCAAGGTTTATTACTTTTTCAATAATCGGAGCCATATCATAGTATTTGTATTCCGCCAAGCGGCCACCAAAGATGACATCCTTTTCCTCTGCCGCTAAGGCGCGGTACTTTTCTGCTAACGCATTATTCTTATCATCATTGACGGGATAATACTGCTCCATTCTGGGTTTATATTCGGTGGAATACTCCTCACTCACTACCGTCTTGGGGCAGTCATAGACCGCTTGACCAAATAACTCAAAGTGCTTATGCTCAATAACTCGTGTATAAGGCTCGTTATGGCTTGTGTAGTTAATCACTGCATTGCCTTGATAGTTCGGTGTATCTTCTATTCGCGTCTTAAACGTTACTGTCCGCCAATCTAATCGCCCAAACTGATAGCCAAAGTATTCGTCAATGGGTCCCGTATAAACGAGATGATTGGCTATGTCGCGCCAGTTGTCCTTATACTCCTTAAAGAAGTCACAGTTGGTGCGGGTGTCTATTCCTTCGAGGAGTTTGTCAATAAGGACATTATATCCTCCAATGGGGATACCTTGGTAGCGGTCGTTGAAGTAATTGTTATCAAAGACAAAGCGAACGGGAAGACGGCGTATGATAAAGGCAGGTAAGTCTTTACAACTGCGTCCCCATTGTTTTTCAGTATATTCCTTAATAAGTTTCTCGAAGATATCCTTGCCCACAAGGCATAAAGCTTGCTCCTCCAAGTTGAGAGCCCCTTCCCAACCTTCCCCTGAGGGGGCAGGAGTAAGCAATGGGTATCCTTGTTCACGATGGCGAGTGTTGATTTGCTCCACCGCCTCTTTGACTTGCTCCGCTATTTTTGTTTTTGCCTCTGCGGGTGTGTGTACATCCTTCCACATCTGGCAGAAGGTGTTCATATTAAAGGGGAGGTTATAGAGTTCGCCCTTGTAATTGGCGACGGGACTATTGGTGTAGCGGTTAAACTCAACGAGGGAGTTGACAAAGTCCCAAACCTCTTTATTATTGGTATGGAAGATATGAGCACCGTATTTGTGGACCTGTATCACTTTTTCTCCCTGCCCTTCGGGGGAAGGGACGGGGAAGGGGCTGCAATAGATATTGCCTCCCAATTGAGGGCGTTTATCAATCACGAGGCAGCGTTTACCGGCTTTGTGAGCAAAGTAAGCAAAGGTGGCACCGAAGAGGCCGGAACCTACAATAAGGTAGTCGTATTTCATAGTTTTATCCTTGTACATAGCGTGCCGGTCCTGATTCTTTCTTTTTACGAAGGCTGAGTAACCATTCTCCTAAATGGCAGAGCGTATAGTACACGCAATAAGGTAAAGCGCGATAAAGTTTAATCCAAAGGTTCTTTCTATTAGGATTCAGATTTCTTGCCCATGTATCCCAGTCCTTCAACAAGGTTTTACCTTCTTTATATGGGAGTCTGACATATTCGCGATACTTGCCACTATATGACTTGGGGAGTTTCTTTGCGATATAAGCCGCTTTGGTTGTTCCTGCTTCCACCGGATGTGCCTCGTAAAACTCAATGGTGTGTTTATCCGTTTTAAGTTTTGCCCCTCGATTGCGGCTTTGCACCTCGGCCGAGATACTTTGTCCGGGTCTATCCATAAGATAATTGTACAGCGGAAAATCGAAAGCCTCTATACTTTTTCCGCCAATCATAGCAGCGGCCCATAATACAACATCATCATAGGGCTGTTTTTCTAAGAACAATCCGGGCAAGTATTGGCGGAAGACCTCTGTCTTATAGGTACAGCAATGGTGGAGAAGGTAGTTATGTGTGCGATTGCCTAACCAATCAAATGTATCTGCGTCATATGAATGGTAAAACTCCATGTCTATTATTTGCTGAACCCAAACTTCATCATTCTCACAATGATCGCGCGTCATAGTGAGAATCAAGTCGGAATCGGTTTGTTGAAGTTTGGTAAGAAATAAATCAAGGTTCTGCAACCAATCATCAGAATCAAGGAAACGCAGATACTTTCCTTGTGCCAATTCCACACCCATATTCCACACGGAACCATGACCGCCATTCTCTTTGTCTATTTGGCGGAAATATTGGGGATACTTCTTTACATACTCGCGAGACAACTCTGCGGAGCGGTCAGGTGTGCCGTCATTGACGATGAGAATGTCCATGAGAGACATAAGGTCATCGTCTAAGACTTGTTCGCCTTTTTCATTCTGTTTGTATAGCAGCAATGAATCAAGGCATTTGCGGATGTAATCCTCCACTTTATAGACGGGGATTACGATAGAGAGGAGTTTTTGTTGCATATATTAGTGTTTTAGTTTATATTGTTCTTCATTTTTAGAGTTATTTTTTGTGTAGTAATAGTTGTAAACGGCCATAAAACAACCAAATTTGCAAAAAAACACACTTTTTTTCATCAAAAATTTGCACATATCAAAAAAAAGCAGTACTTTTGCACTCACAAGAACCCACCAAGCCTCCTTACAGTGCTTAAATCGGTGGGTCGTTTTTTATTATGACATATCCTAAAACATATCAAACCCCTTTTCAATTAGTTCAGTTGCTGGCTAATCGCAATTTGATAATCGAAGACACTAATCGTAGCGAACAATATCTAAAACGAATTGGCTATTTTCGTTTAAGTGCCTATTTTTATCCGTTACTCGAGTTCCCAAAAGATAATCATCGATTCAAAGAGGGAAGTACTTTTCAAAAAGCACTCAATATGTATCGTTTTGACCGGCAACTGCGATTACTCATTTTTAATCAAATTGAGAAAATTGAGATTGCTGTGCGTGCTGCGATTGTCAATATAATGAGTCGTGAAACAAATGATATCTTCTGGATGACCAATCCCATATATTTTGCAAATGAAAATAGATTTATAAATACACTCCAAAAGATAGAAGACGAATATTTTCATTCTAGAGAAGATTTTATTGAGCATTTCCGTAATACATACGAAGAACCATATGCCCCTTCTTGGATGTTGGCAGAGATTCTTCCTTTAGGGGTATTAACTCGTATTTACGAGAATATTCGAGACAATCGACTCCGTAAATTAATCGCGCAAGAATTCGAACTGAATATTCCTGTCTTTACATCATGGATGACGATAATAACGGTTACTCGCAACAGCTGTTGCCACCATGCTCGTATGTGGAATCGTGTTCTTACATTGAGAGCACTCACGTTAAACAAGTGGCCTCGTCCTTGGGTGTCTCCAACTATTCAACAAGGAAGGATCTTCTTTACATTGTGTATTATTAAGTATCTGCTGAATAATATTGTGCCCAATAATGATTTGACAAACAAGTTGGAAGAACTATTCCAATCTTACCCAGACATAGACATCTCCGCTATGGGTTTCCCTAAGAATTGGCAAGCGGAACCATTATGGCAATAGGTTTAACTATTCTACATTATTTCAAAGATCGATTTGGCAATTGCCGTTTGCCAAGGACGGGGTATTATCTTTTTTCCTCCATCTCTGCCTCATAACAGGTGGGGGTTGGACACGTATACCCCTCTTGTTAAAATCTTCTTTTTACTGATTTATAGGCAATTAGCGATGATTTTATATAAGCTATAATTTTGATAAAAGTGAGAAAACACTCTCTCTATCTTACCGTCACCTATCGGTCATACTTCCTAGCGGGTATAATCGAACAAGGGAGATGAAGCACTGCACATCCTACGTACATCTACCGAAGTGCTACCGATACAAACACGCAGTAGAAGCGCATAAGACTGACGCCTATGTGCACAAAAATCGCGTATCATTAATGGAAATAAAAAACGCGGATTTCTGCTCTGCTTATCCGTGTTTTGAGGTCGTAGGAAACCTTAGATGTCGAATAAGCATTAGAAATCCACGCTGTGTATAGCACCCTATGCAGAAAAACATAGGTATAAATACACCCATGGACATCTACCACTTACTTGTTTTCGATCATCTAATTTGAAATTTCCTACGTTTCAAAACATCGATAACAAGCGTTAGTAAACGCCGTGCGATAAGTGCCGAAGCACATCTCGCTTTACTATGTCCCGAAATCTCACGGAGGCGAGTTTATGAGAGGAACATCTCCCTCCCCTCACCCAGCGTGGATTCCGTTATGTCTGCCATTTTACGTTTGGCAAAACGAGAGGTCTTCTAAAAAATAGATTTAATTATCTTGTCAATAACCATATCTAAATATTTCATACATGACGAGCAATTAGACGGGCAGCATTCACTTGCGACGTGTATAACGCCGCCTCTTTTTCTTCTTTAGCCGTCCAAGGGGCTGCTTCATGGATAGTAAAGAAACCGGACGCCAAGAGTAATTGTAACATGTCAACCGCTTGGCGATTGTCATTGTTGTAACTCATTGTAATAGAAGCACTCATATTCTATAGTGATTTGTCTTTGCAACTCTTGGCTGCAAAGATACTACTTTTTTCTGATATACGCAAATAAAAAATGTACTTTTCAACCAAAAAAGCATTGAAAAGCGCACTCTATCCAAAAAACGAGAAATGGACGCTGCCGTACTCGCGGGTTTCGAGCCAATGGGGATGATGCGAGAAATCGTTTGTCTTACTATGTTCGAGCACAAACAGCCCCTCCGGTTTGAGCAGCTGCTGCTCAAAAATCAAATCGGGCAGGGTAGGTAACTGCTCCAAAGCATAGGGTGGGTCCGCATAAATGAAATCGTACTGTATATGACACGCGCGTATAAACTTGAACGCGTCCGCGCGCACGAGGCGTACATTACGGCAGTTGAGCTGCTTGCAAACCGATAGGATGAAATTCTGCTGCGTGTGCGCCAACTCCACAGAGGTCACTTCCCTTGCGCCCCTCGAGGCAAACTCAAACCCAATGCCTCCCGTACCGGCAAAGAGGTCCAGCACATCAATGCCCTCAAAGTCCATGCGGTTATTGAGTAGGTTAAACAAACTCTCCTTGGCAAAGTCTGTAGTCGGCCTCGCAGAGATATTTTTAGGGGGCGCCAATCGACGCCCCCCATATATTCCGGATATGATTCTCATTATTCCCAGTTACCGGCGTTGTTGTTCGGTGCCTCAACGGAACCAACCTTCAGACCCGGGTAGTGCTCCAACTTCGTTTCCTTATCAATCAGGTTCACGCGCTCTTGGTTATTGAGGTCAGCCAAGTAGGTGTTGTAATGCGCACGCGCCTCAAACAAAGGAACGGTAATACCTTGCGAAGTGGTGTAAGTGTTATTCACCTCCATCTCAAAGCGAACGCCGTCGGTGAACGGAATAACCACGATCTGGTCAATGTTCTCTGCGGTATAAGCCCCCTTAAAGATGGTCTCAATCATGTTCTTATAGATGGTGTCACGACGGAAACCGGCCAAGTTATTCGCCAACACCTCTTTGTCATTCTCCCAAACATAAGCATAAGCCTCCTCCGGAGTAGCAAACTCCTGCTTACGAGACGCTTTGGCAATAGCATTACGCAGGATACGAGCGGCTTTAAACTCCGTCAGACCTGCCTCCAACTGCTTGTCGGTAAGACTACCTTCCTTCAAGACTTCTTTCTTAGGAGTCGTCTTCAAGAATAACAGCAGCGAATCAGCATCGGCCGTAAAACGACCATTCGTGATTTTAAACTCAGCCTCGGCGGTACGAAGAGCCACTAGGTTCTTAACTACTTGTACTTCACGTTTAGCGCGCTCTTGCTCGAACTTAATCGGCGTTACGATACTGGAAATACAGAAATAAGTCAATGCTACAATAGCGATTGCAAGCAATGAACGAAGAACAATTTTAGCATTCATGGGTAGTATAATTATAGTTTATTTTACAAATTTGCTGCAAAGATACACTTTTTTTTGGATATATGCAAATTTTTTTGTACTTTTGTAGCCGATTTATGGAAGATAGCAACCAAGTACTGTATCAAATCCTCACGGATAGGCTTAATTTGCTCCGTGAAATGGATAAGGAGGGGGACTCTGCTCGTCGCCGTCATATCGCTCAAGAAACGGCTACGCTGCACGCGCCTTTGGCTCATCGGTTGGGTCTGTATCAGATTAAAACCGAGATGGAGGATCTTGCCCTCAAGTTTACCGATTACGATACCTATAAATATATCGCACACGAACTGGCTGCCAAGAAAAGCGAGCGCGACGCATACATAGATAAGTTCATTGCGCCTATTGCCGAAAAACTGACCGCTGCCGGTTTCTCCTTTACCATTAAGGGTCGCCCCAAGTCGATTCACTCCATCTACCATAAGATGCAGGCGCAGCACTGTGACATAGACCGAATATACGACCTCTTTGCCATTCGCATTATCCTCGATAGTGCGCCCGAGAAGGAGAAATCCGACTGTTGGCAAGTCTATTCGATGATAACGGATGTCTTCCAACCTAACCCCAAGCGATTGCGCGACTGGCTGTCCGTACCCAAGGAGAATGGTTACGAGAGTCTGCACACCACGGTGCTCGGTCCCGAAGATAAATGGGTGGAGGTACAGATCCGCTCCCGTCGAATGGACGAGGTGGCGGAGCAAGGCGTAGCCGCCCACTGGTCGTATAAGGGGATAAAGGGCAATATATTCACAGGCAATGACTGCGTCTATGTCTTCACGCCTACGGGCGACCTCAAGCGTCTGCCCGCAGGGGCTACGGTACTGGACTTTGCCTTCTCTATCCACACCGAAGTGGGATGCCACTGCGTGGGCGGTCGTATCCACGGGCAGAACGTGTCCATTCGGCAGAAACTTAATAACGGAGACCAGATAGAGATCATCACCTCGCCTAACCAGCGTCCTACGCAAGACTGGCTGAGCGTCGTGGTATCGTCGAAAGCCAAGAATAAGATCAACCAATCCCTCAAGGAGGTGGAGTACAAGAACTCTGCCGAGGGACGCGAGATACTGGAACGCCGTTTCAAGAACTGGAAGATAGATTTAGACGAAGGCGATCTGAGTAAGGTGGCCGTCAAATTAGGCTATAAGGCCGTTTCGGATCTCTACCAATCGATTGCATCCGATAAAGAGGACCTGCTTCGTCTGCGTGAGGTGTATGAGAATATCAACGAACCCGTTGCCCCGATTATTCAAGCACCGAATACGTCCACTTTAAACTCTAAACTTTCCACTTTAAACTCAAGTTTAGCAATAGAGGTGGACATAAACGTCAAGAACATTGACTATAACCTGAGTAAGTGTTGCAATCCCCAACAGGGGGACGCTATCTTTGGTTTTATCAGTATAACAAAGGGAATCCGCATTCACCGCTGTGACTGTCCCAATGCAGCCAACTTGCGGGAGCGGTATCCGTATAGGATGATTCCCGCACGGTGGCGGGATACATCCTTATAGTGTAAAGTTTAAAGTGTAAAGTAATGGATAATTATCCGAGCATATTATTAGGGAACGCAGTGGACCAGTTCGCGTCGCTGCCGGGAGTGGGACGCAAGACCGCCCTGCGCCTCGTGCTGCACCTGCTGCGCCAGTCGGATGACAAGGTCAACGGTTTTGCTAAAGCTCTCACTGACCTTAAAGCCAATATACACTATTGCCGTATATGCCACAATATATCCGACCAAGAGGTGTGCTCCATCTGCTCCGGCCACTTGCGCGACCGCAAGACGGTGTGCGTGGTGGAGAATATACAGGACGTGATGTCGATTGAGAATACGGGACAATATAACGGCCTCTACCACGTGTTAGGCGGCGTTATCTCACCCATTGACGGCATCGGACCGAAGGATATAGAGATTGATTCGCTCGTGGAGCGCATCCTACCGGAGAATATACAGGAGGTTATTTTGGCACTGCCCACCACTATGGAGGGGGATACCACTAACTTCTACATCTATCGTCGGTTAAGAGCCTTTACCGGCGCCGAGCATCCGCTCAAAGTGAGTCAGATTGCCCGCGGCGTAGCAGTAGGTAACGACCTCGAATATACGGACGAGATTACACTGGGGCGATCGATCATTAATCGCACGGAGTTTAAGGGGTAGGGGAGTAGAGGAGTAGGGTAAGACACCAGACAATAGACACAAGACACAAAAATATATGGAACAGAAATTAACAAAAGAACTGAATTGGTACTACTACGGAATGATGGCATTAGCCGTTATCTCCGGGACATTAGCGTATTTGCTCATTTATCAATGGCACATCTTAGACCCCATCGGTACCCTAACCAAAGTGGGACAAACAATCCAGTACATCATTATCGCCGATGCACTGTTCTTTATCCCCATGGGCCTCTATGGCTTCAAACGCCGCGTGGATAAGATTCGTCGCCTCGAGGATGAAGAGGAGAAATACAGGCAGTACAAGCGCGAAGCGATTATTCGCATTATCGTGGTGAGCAACACGATGGTCTTTGGCATTTTTGCCTTCTACCTGCTCGGTTGCTACCAATCGATGCTATGGGTGAGTGCGATTGCAGCCATTGGTTGGTACTTCACCAAACCCACTCCGCGTAAGATCCAACTTGAACTCCTCCCGCCGGACGTTGAAACCTATTGATTAGTTTAAAGTTTAAAGTGTAAAGTGTAAAGTAAGAAGCGCCCTACGGGCTATAGTGTATAAACTTAAAGATGGTAATATCGACTGACTTTGACGGAACGCTCGTAGAGCACGCGTATCCTGCTATCGGCAAACCCATTCCGTTTGCCATTGAAACGCTCATTAAGTTGCAGCAAGAGGATCATCATCAGATTATCCTCTGGACCTCTCGGGAAGGTGAACTACTCGACGAGGCGGTGGAGTACTGCAAGAGTAAAGGGCTGGAGTTTTATGCCGTGAACTCGAACTACCCCGAGGAGAAGCCGGAGGAGCGACCCAACCGCAAACTGGTAGCGGATGTGTATATTGATGACCGTAACTTAGGCGGTCTGCCTGATTGGGGAATCATTTACCAAATGATTCACTCGGGGCGTGCGCACCTGCCCGCACCCGAAGGGAACATCGATCCCCGTCCCCGCAGACGCTCCCTCCTCGAACGCCTACTCGGATAGCAACCTAGACCAACTAGACAACTAGATTAACTAGACCAACTAGATCCCCCAAATGATAACATTACGAAAACTCGAACCAAAGGACATTCCGTTCCTCTACCAATGGGAGAACGATGCCGCCTCGTGGCCTAACTCGGATAACCATAACCCAATCAGTCAGCAAGACCTCCGCGCTTATGTGGAATCGACTACGGGCGATATCTACCGCGACGGCCAACTGCGTCAGATCATCTGCCTCGACGGTGCCGTTGTCGGTTGCATTGACCTCTACGACCTCGATGCCCGTAACCGCAAGGCGGGGGTAGGGATCTATATTGCACCTCAATACCGCGGTCAGAGTGTGGCGAGCGAAGCACTGCGTCAGTTGGAGGCTTATGTCTTTGGGTTCCTGAACTTGCGTCAAGTCTATGCTTTTACGGCCGTCAAGAATACGGATGCCGTACACCTATTCGAAAAAGCGGGCTACCTTCCGGCAGCCCGTCTTATGGCGTGGACATTGGAGTCCGACGCTATTCTGTGGCAAAAACTCAATCGGTAGTTTTTACTTATCTAATTTGACAACCAAGGCACTGAGCGGAGCCACCTTAATGGGGTTCTGACGTGCCGTGAAGGGACAGAGGTCAACCTTCTGACCCGTCATTACGTTCGTTCCCTGCGGGTTGTACTCGCCTAAGATCTCGTTATAGTGACTAACGGGCACCTCGCGTTCGGTTTCGGAAGCGTTGATAAAAACGAACACCGCTCCCTTATCCGTGTAGCGGAAATAAGCGTAGGTATTGTCGCGTGCGGCGAAATGCATCGTCTTGCCGTTCCAAAGGATAGGTTCTGCCTTACGGAAACCAAAGAGCTTGGAGTGGAACTCATAGAGGTCCTTTTGCTCCGCGGTCAGCGTCTCGTACTCGGGCAACGGACAGCGCAGACCCGAATGGCCCTTGCTGCGATCGACCGAGCGAACGCCGTACTCGTCGCCTGCGAAGAGTTGCGGGATACCGCGTAGGGTGGCAATCAGCGTAAAGGCGAGTTTAACGCGGCGTAAGTCATTATCTTTCACCACATCGGCAATGCGGTCCATGTCGTGATTACCGATAAACAGGAGCAAGTGGTTCACATCGGCATAGAGGTAGTCCATTGCCATGGCATCATAGACGCGCATCATGCCTCCGCCCCAGAAGTTACCGTCGTTCTCCAAGGCTTGACGAATAGCCTCCTCTACGGGGAAGTCCATCACGGAGGGCAGGTTCGAGTTAAAACCGTCGGCATTACGTGCATTGGCTTGCCAGTAGGCTACGTTGGAGGCAGGACGCGTCCATGTCTCACCGACGATATTGAAATTAGGATACTCTTCCATGATGGCCTTGCACCATTCGGCAGCGGGTTCTTTCTCTACATAAGGATAGGTGTCCACGCGCAGACCGTCGAGGTCGGCGTACTCAATCCACCAGATAGCCCATTGCTTGAAGTATTGCAACATATCGGGGTTACGCAAGTTCATGTCGGGCATCATGCGATCGAACCACCCCGAGTTATTCAGTTCGCGGTCGTACTGAGAAGCATTGATATCGTAGTTCGCCGAGAAAACATTGTTGGTCGTTGTATATTCGGGGAACTGATTGATCCAATCCTCGTAGGGCAGGTCTTTCATCCACCAGTGCGTTCCGCCGCAGTGGTTGGGCACCATATCCATAAGGAACTTAATGCCTTTCTCGTGCGCTTGCGCTACCATCTGCTTATAGAGTTCGTTCGTTCCGTAGCGGGGATCGATGTGGTAATAATCCGAGCAAGCATATCCGTGATACGACCAAGCGGGTTCGTTGTCGCATAGCAGTGGGGTAGGCCAGATGGCGGTAGCACCCGTCTCGAGGATATGGTCAAAGGAATTGATGATACCTTGTATGTCGCCTCCGAAGCGACCGTCTATATTCGCTTTATTACCGGCCTCGGCGCAACCCTTAACGGTGTTATTGCTCTCGTCTCCATCCACAAAGCGGTCGGACATGATAAGGTAGATAACGTCCGCTGTGGTGAACGATTGACGCTCACGGGAGCCCGGGCGACGCTCGTTGATGGTGTATTGAACACTCGTCTTCTTATTGCCCTTTTTGAGGGTGATGGTGTAGGTACCCGCTTTCTGAACATTGAGGTCCACAAAGAGGTAGTTGGGCGACTGGGCGTTATGCAGACCGCGCACCACCAGTCCTTCGGCGGGTTTGATGGAGACTTGCGCGTCGGCTAAGTCTTGTCCTTGCAGCATAAGGGTGAGAGGACAGTTCATGTCCGTCCACCAGGACAGCGGTTCCGCACGCTCAATATGTGGGCGTAGGGGGGTAGAGGAGTAGAGGGGTAGGGTGTAGAGAAGTAGGGTGCTCAATGCACAAATGATAGAATGTCTCATAGTATTTAATATTAAATTATTCAGGGCTCCCGCAAAGTTTTACTTTGTGGGAAGAGGAGGAATCGCAGCCACTACCTATCATCGCGGAACGATGATATCGTGGCAAGCGAATTCCGACGAGCAAGCCTATAAGCCGGGTTCTGTGCCCTTACGGGTGTTCATCATTAATCTTGGTCGATTATTACTAAGCGACTCTATCGCGCTCTACCCTCCGACTCGGACGAGCCGCCCTCAGACGTCGGTTTACATGAGTTTGCTGCCCGCAGTGTAGTCGTTTCACCCGCCC
>JAZRWG010000057.1:0-38927 GCA_045599545.1 Paludibacteraceae bacterium
GGAGAGGCAGAAAGGCGGAAAGGCGGAGAGGCAGAAAGGCGGAAAGGCGGAGGGGGATAGGTGGGGGTTATGTATAGGCTACGTAGGTCCTATGATGCTACGGGGGTGCTACGGGGGTGCTACGGGTACATATACGGGGAAAGTATAGGCGGAGAGGCAGAGGGGAAGAGAGGCGGAAAGGCAGAAAGGCGGAGAGGCTAAGGATGCCTCCCTGCCCAGCGGTCAGCAAAGGCCTTACGCATGGCTTTCTGTTTTGCACTCGCCTTGGTGGGCTTTCTCTGTAAGATACACTTACCGTTTAACATTCGCGCATAGACATCGTCTCGAGCGAATAAACTGCCACTAAACGTGGCATAGGGTTCTTTTAATGTTGCTATTGCCATAATATTTGTGATTTGTGATTGATAGAAATCTCTCACAGATTACACAGATGCGGCTGTGGGGAGCGAGATTTTTTACATTTTTGTCACTTTTGCGCAAAAACGTTAGCCTTTTTTACTCATTTTGGCAATAAATTCGGCGGGAGTGTCGCCAAACTCTTTTTTGAAGGACTTGACAAAATAACTTTGGCTTTCGATGCCGACCTTATCTATGACTTCCAGAACGGTCATGTTGGTTTCAAAGAGGAGTTTGGCTGCCGTAGAGAGACGGTAAGAACGGATATACTCAATGATGGACTTGCCCGTATTATTCTTTACAAAATCAAAGAGTTTGCGGCGGGACATGCCCATTTCTCTTGCCAATAAATCGATATCAATATGTCGGGTCATGCGCTCGTCGATGAGGCGCGTGAGTTTATCTAAGTTTTGTTCCGTTTGCTGCTTCGTGAAATCGCGTCCCACATCAATGCAATAGCGGTCAGCGTACTTGTCCATGATATTGAGCATTTCTTGCACATAGGGGACATGGTTCACGTCCACCATGGATTGCAATTGCAACAGCGGGGTCTTGAGTTCCTTACTCACATCGGTAAAGAAACGCACCTTCGCCCGTCCGGCTTTTTCTTGCTCTTGTTCCCTCACTTGCGCTTGGTAGAGTTCGTTTTGCAAGCGGCGATGACGGCGAGAAGAAAGAATGAAGTAAGCGATGAGTAGACCTCCGATTAATAGGTAAATAATCCACGCCCACACGCTTAGCCAGAAGACGGGACGGATACGGATAAACAATGTTTTAGCCTCTCCCCACACGCCATCGTTATTACAAGCCTTCACTTCGAGCCGATAACGCCCTGCCGGCATTTGCATAAAATGCAGTGTACGATGTTGTGCGTCCACCTCAGTCCAAGAAGATTGGTTACGCGACACCCCCATCCAGGATATAGGGGTATAGCGGAAGCGGTAGCGGTTCTTATCGCTCTGCACAAAATTGGTAGCCGCCAAATCAATAGCAACATTATTCTCTTTGCTACTTAGCACTATCTTGTTTGCTTGGGGAACGGATTGTTCGTTGACACGAATATCCGATATGAGTACTTGGGGTGCCAAATCGTTACACGATATATTTCCCGCATCTAAATAATAGATATGACCTAATCCTGCCCAATAAATGCGTTTTCGGTCTTTATCCACTACCGAGCAGGTGATGCCCCCTTCTATACCGTCATATTGGTTATAGAAATGTACGGCATCCGTTTCCGGAAGATAACTATAAATACCCTCGTCCGATCCCAGCCAGAGTAAATCGTTATATACCTCTATTGTTCGAATAGATAGTGAATGAGTGGCGGCATTAGTTATCGTTTCAAACCGTCGCGAGTTAAGGTCGTAATAGATTAATCCCTTATTCCGTGTACCAATCCATATACGATTTCGCTGAGCGTCATAGGCAAAACAGGTCATCGGAACGGGGTTCTCCGGCGTCACGTTATAGCCATAAGTCCGCGAATTGGCAGCAAAACAATGAAGCGAAGTTGTAGTACCCAGCCATAAGGTGTCTCCTATTTGCAGAATACGATATAAGCGTGAAGAAACGGGCGATAGGGGTGTTCCGTTCTCTGAGACAGGTGCTGACGGAGAGGGAATAGAGTAACTAACCGAGGAAGAGCCGTCAAAAAACATCCTTGTCAGTGTCTCGCTCATGGATTGATAGAGAATCCATAAGCCGGCAGAATCAGAGCAGAACGCAAAGACTTGATTATCCAGAATAGAGGACGGATTTTCCTCGGAATAGCGACGAATAGCGTTTGTCTTAGTGTTTAGACAACTCACACCACCGAGATACATGCCAATCCATAGGTTATCGCCTTCGGTTACTAAAGTCTTGATATTGTTCGCACCTATATTTTGTCGGGAACGGTTTTGTGTGTAATGCGCTACCAATCCTTTCTCCTCTTGATAACGATAAAGTCCGCCTCCCTCCGTTCCGATCCATAAGCCATCCGAGGTGGGTAAGAGTGCGCTAATCATCAAGTTCATTTCCCCCAACTCGCGCAAACTCGTTGCGTGAAAGTCATTATGAGATTGGGGTGATGCCATGCAGATACCTCCGGCATAGGTTCCCAACCATAAGTTCTCTTCGCGGTCAAAGAAAATAGACTGAATGGAATTATTACTTAAAGAACCCTCTTTGTCGGTCTGCTCATAATGTTGTAGGGCTTTTGTGGAAAGGTCATACACAAATAGCCCTTGCATTGAACCTATATACATGCAGCCATCGTGGTAGGCTAATTTTCGGGCTGTCACATTATCTCCTAACGTCAATATCTGTTCAAAGGTTGTATCCATTTGCCAAAGGCCATTTTTCTCCGTCAATATATAAAGTTTGTCCGCTACATATTGCATCGCAACCACTTTTTTTATAGACGATAGTAAGGGAAGAATAGAAGACTGGTGAATAGAGCCTTGTGAACAATTATAGGTTAAAACGAGATCGTTAAAGATGACATATACATTCTCCGTTTGAGGAGAAGTATAAATTTGTCCCTGAACTTCTTGTTCTCCGGAACGAAGGGGTGTTGCCTCTTTCGTTATCGGATTCCAACGCACGATATCGGTTCCGCCCAGCCACAATTGACCTTCTATATCCTCATGAAGAGTGCGATAGGCTCGGTTATAGACGCAGGTAAAATCATCTTTCTGCTCGCAATAACGCATCACACCTCTTGAGGTGGCGATATACAAATCATGGGAACGTGTATAGAGAATACTATAGCACTTAGTCAGCCAACCGGAAGGAAGTGTATGAGTAAAATCATACGACCGGAACGAATGACCATCATAACGATAGACCATATTAGCCTCCATAAACCACAAATACCCCTCCTTGTCTTGGACACAGCCTAATACACTTCCATCTCCTAAACTCGCATGATTAAGTGTATTAAAATAGAGTTCGTTTGCCCTTGAGTGAGTAGGGATAAAAGACAAAAGACAAAGGAAAAAGAATACTATGGCAGCGAATCGTTGCACGATTAATGTATAGTGTTTAGTGTTTGGAGTTTAGATATTTCAAAATCTCTTGAGCGGCATAACTCATGGCAGCCGGACCATAAACCTCAGTCATATCCTCTGTAATGGCTTCGGGTTTCTCGCCAACGGCTTGTACGCTACCTAACATACCGGTAGGACGAACGGCATGTACCATTGCTTTCCAAGCGCGAGTAGCTGGTTCTAAATAAGTGGCCTTATCAAGAATACCATAATTAATGCCCCACCATAACGCATAGCAGAAGAATCCGGTACTACTCATTTCGGGGTTAGGATAAGACTGAGGATCAAGCATGGTTACGAACCAGTGTCCCTCTTCGGATTGTAAAGCGACAATGGCATCCATCATGGTTTTATAATGATCGATAAAGCGCTGACGCTCTGACCAGTCTTGAGGCAAATACGGAATCATTTTGGCTAAGCCTCCGATTACCCAGCCGTTGCCACGTCCCCAAAAAACGGGTTTGCCATTGGCCTCTAATTTATCAAAATAATTGCTATCCCGCCAATAAAGGTGATAGTCCTTATTGTAAAGATAGTCCGTCGTAAACCAATACTCATGATTCATAAACTCAAGTAACGACGGGTCGCTCCATAGTTGCGCGTAACGAGCGAACACCTGCGGTGCCATATAGAGGGCATCGCACCATGACCAACGTTGTTTGTATTTATAGGTCATGTCGTCATTCTCGCATTCTAAACCATAGGGAGAAGGATTATTCTTAATGAATTGCAATCGTGCTACCGTAGGATGAATGATGCGCACATCGCCATCCTGCTCATAGAGGTCTGCATAGAGCATGCCAATAATGAGGTGATCCGCATGATATACGTGTGACACGCTATCGCCATTACCTAAGCGATAGTCATTCTCTTTGGCTTTCATTCTAACCCATTGTGCCATTGTCTTATTTTGACGCAGAGCAGACCATTCCGCAGCTGCGGTAAGGTAAGTGGCGTTTTCCCAAGAGTAGTTATTGGCTTTCCAGCGACGGTGCTCATTCATGTCGTCATAGGCTTGCATTTGCCAGTTCATCACATCGTCCGTAACGGCAATAACAGCCTCGGCAGTCAGTTCATCCGAATAAGTCTTGCTCTCCTGTTTTGGGGAACAAGAGAGGATAAACAAGAAACAAGAAACAAGAAATAAAAAGTTGTTCGTTTTCATATTAGTCCATGGTTGTAAAACGTGAGCCTTGCACATGTAAAGCTCCGTTGGTGGGTTCAAGATTAGAGGTTGTTGTTCCTACTTGGTTGATTTTGCCATTGGGGTTGGTCCAACCGGCACGTAGCGAGTTGAGGTTTTGGCTACTGGTCGGAGCAACAATGGTTTTATACAAACGCATGGTCATGGTAGAATCCAAGGTTTGTACAAAAATAGGCACTGATATATCGGTACTGAGGTACTTTCCGGGAATGATACTGCGCATGAGGTACTCGCGAATACGCCACACCGGCACTTGTTGCATAGACGAATAGTGATATGCCTGTAACCATGTATCCCATGTTTCGTTCTTCATAACAAAAAATGTATATACAGAATCGTGATAGTAGGATTCCATACCGGCGCGAAGGATGGCTTGATACTGAAGCGTCATATCATTGCCTTTTCGCCCCTCAATCCATTCAAAGGCGTCACAGTCCAGTTTACCAAAGTTTGCGCCATGCTCTTGTTTATAACTATAGGCATAACTCAGTCCAAAGAGTTCGCACGAACTCAAAACGGTTGCCACCACTGCCAAGAAGGCGAAATATATAATCTTTTTCATAATTGGTGATTTGTGATTTGTGATTTAGATTGGTGATTTGGCATTAATAGTTACCTATTTGATGCAAATTCTCATTCTCGTTGAGAATGTCTTGATAAATGGGCCAATAGTATTGCCATTGTTCTTCAAAGAGGTGATAATCCTTTCCTCCATATGATTTAATATACCCGTTGAAATAGGTATTCATCACCTTCTCTACGCGATCCGTTCGCATTAAGTCAAACCATCGGCGTCCCTCGGCATAGAGTTCAAACTGCCTTTCTTGGAAGATGTCTTCATCCAATTTATCCGCATCGGAGTTATAATAATCGGCTGTTTTGGGTGTTAGATGAGCACGAACGCGGATGCGGTTCATTTCCTCAAGCGCCTCGTCAAATCGACCTAATTTATTGAGGGCCTCGGCACGGAGCAGAATAATATCTGCTAAACGATACAATGGAATCTTACAGTTATTATATTCTTTTTGAGCCAAGTGTTCACCGGGAGACCATTTCCAGCATTGCGTTCCTACCGGCAGCGAATTGACATGTTTGTTATTAAAGGTCTTATACTTAGCCGAATCAATCGTAGCCACACGACGAGCGTCGATATTATCAAATTCGCGCTCCCATTTAAACCACTTTTGGAAGATCTCAAACGTAGGCACATGAGGATTTGAACTATTCGCCAAACCTACCGTGATGCCATTATCTCCATCGGTAGTATAATTCCAATCTAAGGTCCAGATATTATCCGTAGTTGTAGCATCGCGACATACGTCAGCAAAATCAACGCCCTCTATTGAATACTTATTAAGGCCATATAACTTATCAGCAAAATCAACCGCCTTCTGATAGTCCTTTTGCCACATGGCTACATCTGTTGTCAGGGCATATAAGGCGCCTGCTGAGAAGCGGAAGATAGAATTGTCTTTCGTTACATCAACTAAGGAATCGGCAATCTCGAGATCGCGCACAACCAAAGCAAAAATAGTATCCTTTCCCGTCACACCGGGTTTGGTTACTTCACTCTTGGATAGCACCGGTTCGGTTACTAACGGCACATCACCCCATACTCTATATAAGAAGAAGTACGCATAGGCGCGCAAGAAGTGAGCTTCTGCCGTCATATGATTATAGTTTGACTCGTCTGCATTGTCCTTGATGTTTGGCAAAAAATGAATGGCATAATTAGCAACACTGACTAAATTATACCAGTCATTCCAGTTACACGACGAGAGATTAGAACTGAGTCGGTTGAGTGACACGTTCTGAACCGGTTGCCCACCCGTTATATTACCAAGGAAGTTATCACTACGAACTTCTGTCCAGTTCATGTAACCGGTTAGGTAGGCTTTTCTAATATGAGCATAACCGGCATTAAGTTCGGCACGCGCATCGGATTCTGACTTCCAATAGTTGTTACTGGTGATATCTGCCAACGGCTCCACGGTTAACCAATCGTTTAAGCACGAGGTAAGGCATGTGGCGCAGAAAACAACTAAACTAATGATAATGATATGTTCTTTCATAATCTTGTCCCTTTCTTTAGAATGTTATATTCATACTGCATAGAATTGACTTAGCTTTCGGATAAGAGTTATTATCATAACCCACAGCAAAGCCCGACGAAGGTATTTCCGGATCAAAGCCGTCATAATTCGTCCACGTGAAGAAGTCTTGCATCATCACGCTGAATGTCCAATCCTGCATATGAAGTTTAGTGAGTGCTTTCTTGGGCAGCGAGTAACTGACTTTGAGGTTCTTAAGACGGATATAACTACCATCTTCAATCCATAGCGTACTATTGAGGCGTGTATTCTGCACTGTTGCACGACTTAAACTTGGTATAGGATACTTAGCCACATCACCGGGAGCCTGCCAAGACTGTGCCAAATAGACAGGACTGGCTTGCGTTAACGTACCATAAATATGAGCATTACGATTCGCCTCATATACATTGATAACATCACCACCGACGGAGAAGTTAAAGAAGGCGCTGATACGCAACCCCCTCCAGCGGAACTCGGTAGAGAAACCACCCGTAAAGTCGGGCTGACCGCAGCCAATAACTTGGCGGTCATCCGCATTAATAACTCCATCATGGTTGATATCTTCCCACATTACATCACCCCCGCGGAAGGTCTCACCTTTATCCGTTCCGTAATGCAATTTCTGAATATCTCCGGTATAGGTACTTCCGTTGAGTTGATATTCCACAAAGCGGTCCTTTTCGTCAAAAATAGGCGTTAGTTGTTGCCAATCCGGCGTAAAGGCATTCGATTGATCATATTGGAAAATTTGTAGCGCTTTATAACCATACATCGTACCCAAAGTGTAGCCATTATCAATGATATAGAGGTCATTTTGGATGGTAACATTCTCTTTTGGAATATTGTACAGTTTATTGCGGTTAAAGGCAAAGTTAATATTCGCTGTCCAATCGAAATCGCGCGTCTTAATCATATGTCCGGCAATGGTAAACTCCAAACCCTTATTGGATATATTACCCACATTGGTATAACTGGAAGCAAAACCTGTTGTTCCGGGCAATTTCATAGAGAACAAGACATCGCGCGTATCTTTCTGATAGATATCAAAGATAATGCTTAAGCGGTTATTAAACATCGACCAATCAACACCTAAGTCGTGTTGTTGGGTAGTTTCCCAACCGAGTTGATCGTTCTCCAATGCCGAAGGATAAATGCCAATGTAATCTGCACCATAGGCAATACTGGAGTAGCGAGACAAAGCCGCATAATCGGATGCCGTTTGGTTTCCCGTCATACCAAAACTGTAACGGATCTTGAAATCTGTCAAAACGGGTTGAGCCCAACTCATCCAGCACTCATCACTTAAGCGCCAACCTGCACTCACGGACGGGAAGACACCCCATTTCTTTTTGGAGCCGAAGCGGGATGACCCATCCGCACGCACATTGGCGTTAATCATATAACGTCCCTTATAGGAATATCCCACACGCGCAAAGAAGGATGCTAAGCGATTCTCCGTTTGGTAATGGAAGGTGCTATTCATGTTCACCTCATTGAATGCGTAGGATGTAGGAATCGCTTCCGAGATATTATCCGAAACGGAAAGTTGGATATATTCGCTTTTATACCCTTGCAAACTAAATCCGGCCATCGCCAATAAGTTATGATCCTTCGCAAAAGTATGGTTATAGGTAAGCACATCTTCATGCGTCCAACGTAGGGCAGTGCTATTCTTGTTCTGCGAGGACGGAATTTGTGTTTGGGACAAGATTGCCGGTTGGAAATAGCGATAGTTATTTTGATTGAACGTTCCGGCGATGGAGGCCTTGAAGGTCAAGTCCTTAACTATCTGCCACTCGATAAACTCATTGAAGTTGAGTTCATAATACTTATTGTTGTTCGTACAAATCTGGCTCCAAGCGAGCGGGTTATTACGAGAAGCAATAACGGGAGCATAGGTTCCGTCATCAAAAATCATTGCCATATTGGCCGGACGCTCTAAAATACGCTGACGAGCGCCGCCCGGCGTCTTACGATTAGCCCCTAAACCAAAGGAAATACGGCTACCGATGGTTACTTTTTCATGGGGTTTATAATCCATGTTTAAACGGAGTGTTCCCCTTTTATTCCATGTGTTAATGGCAATACCATCATCGTTCATGAAGTTAAGAGACGAGAAGTAGTTCACTTTATCCGTTTTTCCACTGATACTGAGGTCCACTTGGTGCGTTAAACCCGTTTGGAAAAGTTCTTCTTGATAGTAATAGTCGTGTTTGAAAGAAGGATTCAGCGAGTCCGTCACATAAACCGAATAGCCATCGCTCCCTGCCATATACGAACGCAAGATATCAAAGTCGATACACTCACGGCGGTTCATTTGCGGCAGGGTACGAGCCAAATTCGAAATCTTAAGCGAATAACCAACATTAATCGTCGGTTTAGAAGTAGTTCCTTGCTTGGTAGTAACAATAATGACACCATTGGCAGACTTACTACCATAGATGGCGGCACTGGCTGCATCCTTGAGCACCTCAACGGACGCAATATCCGCAGGAGCAATATTCGAGATATTATCCACCTCCATTCCGTCCACGATGAACAGCGGAGTTGATCCTTCGCTGCTCAGCGTACTGGCACCACGAATACGGAAATCACTTGTCGCACCGGGTTCACTACTGGTAACAATTTCCAAACCGGATACTTTTCCTTGCAGGGCATTGGCAATATCAATCGGTTTGTTTTCCATTAATTGATTGGTTCCTAAAGAAGAGATAGCTCCCGTTACATCCCGTTTTTTCATTGTTCCGTAACCCACTACCACCACTTCGTCTAATTGCTTGGTATCTTCTTCCAAATCAATTTTCAATGATGTTTTGCCATTAACATTGACATTCTTCTTATTGTATCCCATATAAGACACCTCTAAAACGGCATTCTTAGATACGGTCAATGTAAAGTATCCATCAAAATCGGTTATTGTTCCATTGGTTGTTCCTTTTTCCATCACGGTGGCACCGATAATCGGACCGGCACCGGATACGTCGGAAACGACGCCGGATACCTCAATTGTTTGCGCTACGCCCAGTACACTAATACCGAGCAATATTAAAGTAATAAGTTTTTTCATAATTCTACTTCCGGTTCATTTTCGATAACAAAGACTTGGTAGCGAACCACCTTCCCCGTTTCCGAGGTTACACGAATAAATACATCACTCGTTAAATCTACCTTATCCAATTGGGTAAATAAACGATAGGAGCCATCTATACTTTCATCGGAAACTTCAATAGTTGCATGCGTAGAAAGAGGGCTAAGGTCAATATAGATGCGCTGAGCACTGAAATCATACAAACTTAGTGTGCCGTATTTAAATTTAATGGGCAATTTGGCTCCATCCTCATAACTCTCCGGTGTTGCGGATTTACCCGATAAGGGATCTGTAACATCAAAGGTAGTACTCTCCGGATCGGAAGGAATATCTGCCAAATACAACCTAACTAAAGAAGCATCTGTATATTCCAAATCTGCCTTTACCTCCACGGTATAATAGGCTTTTTTACCACTCTGAGCCGTTACTTCATACTCAATAGGTCCCTGAGAAAAATCGCGCGCAACCAACGATGCCGGTGAACATGTTGTCCAAGGCGATAACTTAATAGTAGGACATAGTTTGGTCAAATCCGCATCGTGCGGAACACTAACGGTAATAACACGATTGACCTCATCAATTTCACCTTCGCAAGTTAAAGGGACATTACATTCCGCATTATGGTAATACTCGAAAACAAAAGACCAAATCGCCCGCAGATTAGATAGAGGGTAATCGTTAATTGTCTTCTCGCATCCACAAAGCGACACCATTACCAAGGCGGCAAGGAGGAATAAAGAAAATTTGTGTTTCATAAGCAATAGATTTAAATTAAACATTTTAGACTTCTCCGCTATGTTTGTCAATTTCGGTGCAAAGGTACAACTTTTTACGCACATACGCAAATCGTAATTTGTATGATTTTTGCTCATTTTGGCAAAACCATAATTTACTTATATAAAAAAGCAGAATTCGTAAAATTCTGCTTTTTATAGTCTTTAGTTTTAGTCGGGCTGAAAGACTAAAGGCGTAGAGGAGCAATGTAACTTATTTTATTCGGGTTGTTTACCGATATAAGCTAAAATACCACCATCTACATACAGGATGTGCCCATTCACGGCATCACTGGCATGAGAAGCCAAGAAGACTGCCGGACCACCCAATTCGGACGGATCTAACCAACGACCTGCCGGCGTTTTAGCGCAAATGAACTTATCAAACGGATGACGGCTGCCGTCGGCTTGTAACTCGCGCAAAGGAGCCGTTTGGGGCGTAGCAATATAACCGGGACCAATACCATTGCATTGGATATTATACTCTCCGTATTCAGAGCATATATTGCGCGTTAGCATCTTCAAGCCTCCCTTAGCGGCAGCATAAGCGCTTACCGTTTCACGACCTAATTCAGACATCATAGAGCAGATGTTAATAATCTTACCCTCCTTGCGCTCCATCATCTCCGGCAGTACGGCGGACGAAACGATATACGGAGCAACCAAGTCCACATCAATCACCGCTTGGAACTCGCTGCGCTTCATCTCGTGCATAGGGATACGCTTAATGATACCGGCGTTATTGACCAAGATATCAATATTTCCTACTTCGGCGTGAATCTTCTTTACCAGTTCGGCTACTGCCGTTTCGTTCGTTACATCACATACATACCCTTTTACATTCGTAATACCTGCATCCGCGTAATTCTTCAATCCGCGAGCCAAGGCCTCTTCGTTAATATCGTTAAAGATAACCGTTTTTAAGCCGGCAGCTACAAAAGCTTTAGCAATGTTAAAACCAATACCGTAACTTGCACCGGTAATCCAGGCGTTCTTGCCTTCCAAAGAAAAAAGATTTGTCATAATTGTAATGTTTAGTTATTAGTGTTTAGTGTTTAGCGAAGACATAATAGCAAGCCAATCTTCATCCGTGGTTTGCGTTTGCTCCCCATCCGACCAATTGGACCAACCTCCGCCGAAATAATAGGTGAGCGTATCTCCTAAATTATATTCGCGCAGCGCAAGCGCATTACCCGCGAGCGTGTCCATGCGTGTAGCGTTAGGAACAACCACGGCTACATAGGAGCGACCCATAGTCTGATATCCTGCTTTGCGATTCATTTGCTCTGCCATCTTATCCGACCACGCCTCTTCGGCATAAGTCACTAACCCTTGCTCGGGCACGAAGGTGAGACGATCCACCACGTCGTGCAGATAGATACCGCCGCCCACTTGTAAACCTTCTATATCCTCTTCACTTGCGGGGTCATAAATCACCACTTGAGCCTTATTGAGGCGCTGACCGCTAAGGCACGTGATCGTAATATCCTCTTGCAACTTACGTTCGGCTACGAGTAGACTATCATAGTGGAGAGAAAATACCAGTTTTGTATTTGTTTGTTCTAAGATGGTCCAAGACGAATAGGGACCGCCCACATAAACCTCATTCCCACAAACAACAGCCAAACCACCGCAGCCCATGGTGTGTCCCACTTTATAGCAATCCAATCCTTTACCATGATAAACATGGTAAGGTTTGCCTAAAGTAAGGTCTCCATAATAGAATGTATCTACAATCAGTTCCGGACTCTGCTTGAGCCATAAGTCCACTCCATTGGAAGGATTCTCGGCAGCTAACGCCGGACCGTACATGCGATAAGCAGCATACTCGTTCTCCCAAGCAAAATCATCCTTGCGCTCGGGAACATAACGACCATACACGCGCTGCACTTGTTCGCTGCAAGATACCAACAGCGGAAGCATAAGTAAACAATAAATAATGCGTTTCATTGTGTTTGGTGTTTTATTGAAGGTCTGTGATAAGACTGAAGTCTTGATCTCCGTAATCGAGGTTCTCACCACCCATACCCCAGATAAAAGTGTAGTTATGCGTAGCCGCAGCCGAGTGAATAGACCACTCCGGCGAGAGAACGGCTTGATTGCCCCGCATCCATATGTGGCGCGTTTCTTTCACCTCACCCATAAAGTGGCAGATAGCCTGATCCTCCGGAATATCGAAATAGAAATAAGCCTCCATACGACGAGAATGCACATGCGCCGGCATCGTGTTCCAAACACTACCGGGAGCCAATTCGGTCATACCCATCTGCAATTGACAGGTGGGCAGTACTTGGTTCACAATCATCTTATTGATATTACGCTCATTACTCATCTCAAGTGAACCCATATGCGCTACGACAGCATCCGCTTTCGTTATTTTACGATCGGGATAGGTCGTGTGGGCATTGGCACTGAGGAAATAGAACAAAGCCGGTTGCTTGCTATCGCAACTAACGAACTCCACTTGACGGTCGCCACGACCAAGATAAAGAGCCTCCTTGAAGTTGAGTTCAAACTCCTTGCCGTCAACACGGACAATACCCTTGCCTTGGCCGACATTGTAAATACCTATCTCACGGCGAGTGAGGAAGAACGGTGCTTTCAACGGATCAATGGCTTCCAGTACCAGTGTTTCCTTTACGGGCATAGCACCGCCTACTACCATTCGGTCATACATGGAATACACCATGTTCACCTCATCGGGAGTGAACACATTCTCTATCAAAAAATCGTGACGCAAACGCTGCGTGTCGTATTGCTTAGCATCCACAGGATTGGACGCGTAGCGAATTTCATAATTTGTTTTCATATCCTTCTATTTAAATTATCAATTCATCATTTCATCATTTCAAAACGATATCTTTGCGCACAGGCACCAACGCCTTCATAATGCTCCACGCGATGATATAGGCAACACCGCAGAAGCAGAACATAATGAAATAACCCGCCGGTTTACCGCTAAAGCCCAAGAAAGTGAATGCCTCGCCCGCTTGCTCTGCATAAACAAAGAGGTTTCCGGCACATTTCTGAATAAAGAGCGAACCAACACCGCCCGCCATAGCACCAATACCCGTGATGGTAGCAATCGTGCTCTTGGGGAACATATCTCCGATAGTAGAGAACAAGTTCGCCGACCAAGCTTGGTGTCCGGCAGCCGCCAAACCAATCAGAATAGCAGGCCACCACGCAGAGTTAAAATGCATTCCCAAGGGTTGTGCCAAAAGGGCGCACAAGGGGAAGAAAGCGAACATGAGCATAGCACGCATGCGACCGGAATAAGGTTCCATTCCGCGTTTCTCTACAAATATCTTCGGCAGATAACCTCCACCGATGGAAACCACCGTCACAATAGCATACAGCGTAAAAATCAAGGCCATACCCATACCCGAGGAGGCCTTATAACCAAATTGATTTTGGAAGTAAGACGGAGCCCAGAACAGGAAGAACCACCAAACACCGTCCGTAAAGAACTTACCCGTAATAAACGACCACGTTTGCTTATAACTCAACGCTTTCCAAATAGAGATGGATGGCTGAGAGGCTGAGAGGCTGACAGGCTGAGAGGCGGAAGGCTGAGAGGCACTTTGCTCGTCTTGGTGGATATAGCTAAGTTCTGCCTCATTAACATGCTTACTATTCTCGGGTTTATCGTACATAAATTGCCAGAAGAACACCCAAACAAAGCCAAGGGCACCGATGATAATAAAAGCCATTTCCCAACCATAGGCTTTTGCCAACGGCGGAATACATAGCGGGGCAGCCAACGCTCCTACCGAGGCACCGGCATTAAAAAGCGAGGTAGCAAAAGCACGGTCTTTCTTGGGGAAATACTCTGCCGTTACCTTAATGGCAGCAGGGAAGTTCCCCGCCTCACCTAAGGCTAAAATACCGCGGCAAAGGAGGAATAAATAAACACCCGTTGTCGCTACTGCAAGTGCCACATTCGACCCCACTTCCACCGAATGGAACTGCTCCGGACTGAGTCCTAAAATGCCCATAACGCCTAAACCGCAGAGGGCGTGCATACAAGCACCGACAGACCATACAACAATGGAAATAATATAACCCTTTTTCGTTCCCATCCAATCCACAAACTTACCCGCAAAAAGACAAGCAATAGCGTAAAAAATAGAGAAGAATCCGGTTATTGTACCATAGTTTGCGTCCGTCCAATGAAAAGTAGGTTTAATAAACTCTTCATAGGTCAAACTCAGTACTTGACGATCCAAATAGTTAATCGTGGTGGCCACGAACAACAAGGCGCATAAATACCAGCGCCAATTAGTCATTAGCTTTTGTTGCGTATTCATGATTGATTAGGGTTAATATAGGTAAAACATTCTTTACACTTATTCGTAATATAGGTCCAATCCTGTGCCTCAATCACTTCCTTGGGGAAGAGTTTAGATCCCATTCCCACGCACCACGAACCGGCCTTAAACCAACCTTCCAGATTCTCCTTGTCCGGACTCACGCCACCCGTCACCATAATCTTAGACCACGGCATGGGAGCCATCAGTCCCTTCACCATTTTAGTGCCGTACACATCTCCGGGGAAGAGTTTGGTAACTTCACATCCTAACTCTTGCGCACGAAAGATTTCCGTCACCGTTCCGCAACCCGGAATATAAGGCATCGCCTTGCGTTTACAAACGTCATATACCGATTCGCTGAAGCAGGGGCCTACGATAAAATCCGCTCCGGCAGCGATGAACTGCTCTGCATCTTGACCTTTAACCACAGATCCAACGCCCAAAGTTAGTTCGGGCATTTTGTTCGAGGCCAAGGCTCGTAGGGCTACAAAATTGGCATATGCTGCTTGACCGCGATTAGTGAACTCAAAAATACGCACACCACCCGCATAACAAGCTTTGAGTACGTTAATACAAATGTCTAAATCGGCATTATAAAACACGGGCACCATTTGCCCTTTACATTTATCGCTGAACACGGCCATTACTATTTCCTCCTGCTAATGATTCTACTTCTTGTTCACTGACGAGGTTAAAGTCCCCGTTAATCGTATGTTTCAAAGCACTGGCAGCCACCGCAAACTCCAAAGCTTCACCTTGTGTTGGCTTCGTTAGCAGACCGTGAATCAGTCCGCCCGAGAAGGAGTCTCCACCACCGACACGGTCAATAATGGGATTGAGGTCATAATGCTTAGACTCATAAAATTCCTTGCCATTATAGATTAGGGCCTTCCACCCATTGTGGGTGGCACTATAGGATTCGCGTAACGTGGAAACAACATACTTAAATCCAAACTGATCCATCATCTGTTTAAAGATACCCTCATATCCTTTAGCATCCGTTTGGCCGCCCTCCACATTAGCATCCGGTTTGAAACCCAGACAGAGTTCAGCATCCTCTTCGTTACCGATGCAAACATCCACATATTGCATCAACGGGCGCATCACGCTAATGGCTTTCTCAGAAGTCCACAGTTTCTTGCGGAAATTAAGATCCACGGAAACCATCACCCCATGGCGCTTGGCTGCTTGACAGGCAAGGAGCGTTAACTGTGCTGCCTTATCCGAGATGGCAGGTGTGATACCCGACCAATGGAACCAATCGGCATCCTGCATAATAGCGTCAAAATCAAAATCCTCCGGATTAGCTTCGGCTATAGCACTATGAGCCCGATCGTAAATCACTTTAGACGGACGCATAGCCGCACCCGTTTCAGCATAATATAAACCGATGCGGTCTCCTCCGCGAACAATATAGTCGGTATGAACGCCATAGCGACGCATCGCGTTCACGGCTATCTGACCTATTTCATGGTTAGGTAGTTTAGATACAAAATAGGCTTCGTGACCATAATTGGCACAAGAGATAGCCACATTGGCCTCTCCGCCACCGGGAATAATACGAAAAACATCGGTTTGAACAAAGCGGTCATTGCCGTTTGGTGACAAACGGAGCATCAATTCTCCAAGGGTAATAATTTTAGACATATATACGATATTTGCCAATTCCGATGCAAAGATACAACTTTTTTCTGATACAAACAAATTATTTTTGAATAATTTATGCTCATTTTGGCAAAACATAATTTATTGATACAAAAAGAAAATGCGACTTTTTGCAAAATCGCACCTTTCATAACTTTAGTAATTAGTTTTAGCTTTATTTGAAGGCGTGGCGGAAGCCTTGGATGTCGTTCCAGTGGCCGCGGGTGAAGTCGGGTACGGCAACGGGAGCGCAGTTATGATCCATGCTCAATGCTCCTAACTCACCCAAGCAGCACCATTCGGCCATATCATAAACATCCTCATCCATCGGCAGACCGTTCTGCAAGCAATAGACCAGGCGGCAGTCCATAATAAAGTCCATTCCGCCGTGTCCGCCCACTTCTTTGGCCTTCTTACCATATTCCTCAAGGATGGGGTGCATGAAGGTCTTAATGAGTTCCTCCTGGTCCTTGTCGGACATGAACTCGTGTCCGCTCAAGTCGTCCTCGGCTTTGACACCCATCTGCGCCATATCCTCGCTATTGAGAGCATAATGCTCCTCGGGGTACTTGGTGGCATAACCCTTGGTTCCGATGCACTTATAGAGGCGGTTATAGGGTTGAGGGTTCATCACGTTGTGCTGAATCTCGATAACCTTGCCTAACTCGGTGCGAATGAGGGTGGTGGTGTGGTCGCCGTTACGGAAGTTGTCGCATGGTTGGCCGGTCTTGGCTTCCACCATCTCGCGTCCGTGAACGGACTTGGTATCCATGGCTACGAGCGTTTTGAAGCGGTCGCCACGGTGTATGTTGAGCAGTTGCGCTACGGGACCCAGTCCGTGGGTAGCGTAGATATCGCCGCGGTGCTCCATATTATATTTGAGACGCCAATGGAGGCTATCGGGATCGGAACCATCGGGATTGACCCAGTATTGGTTCCAATAGGGATCGAGGGAGTGGATATAAGCGCCTTCAGCGCGTACGATCTCACCAAAGACTCCTTGTTGCGCCATATTAAGGGTATTCATCTCAAACCAGTCATAGCAGCAGTTCTCAAGAATGACACAATGTTTACGAGTCTGCTCGCTAAGGTTGATGAGTTTCCATATCTGATAGAGATTAAGGGCAGAGGGCACTTCGATGGCCACATGTTTGCCGTTCTCCATTCCGCACACAGCGATGGGAAAGTGATGGTCCCAGTCGGTAGCTATATAGACAAGGTCTATGTCCTCACGAGCGCAGAGGTCTTTATAGCCTTCGGCTCCCCAATAAGCGGCAGCGCGAGGCAGGTCATGGTCTTCGAGAATCGTTTGTGCTTTCTCCACGCGCGCCGAGTCGTAGTCGCACAGGGCGGTAATCTCCACGCCCGGGATATAGCAGTAGCGGTCCACGGCATCGGGTCCGCGCATACCTAAGCCAATAAAACCGACATGTACAACAGGAATCGGTTCGGCGGTGAGTTGAAGGGCAGTCTGTTGTCCCTTGGGCATAGCGGGAGACTCAACAACGATAGTGCCGTTATCCCAATGCCAGGAAGTGACGTAGTTGTCGTTGGATGGCTGACAGGCGGAGAAGAGGAAAGGCAGAAGGGTGGAAAGGCAGAAAGGCAGAAGGAGGAATGAAGGATTGAAACGCTTCGCTGAATGATGGAATGATGGATTGTGTTTCATAATGATAGTATTTTAGGGTTATTAAATATTTATGGTCATAGTGAGTCCAAGGCAATCCAACACTTTTTGTAATGTATCAATTGACGGATTACCTGTACCTCGTTCAATAGAAACCAATGTATTAATGCCTACCCCACTAAGGTCGGCTAATGTTTGTTGGTCTATACCTAATTCTTTTCTGCGTGCTTTCACGCATTGAGCGATTTTGGTGTCCATAGCTAAACGGTTAATGTCATGCAACGATATGTATAACTATGATAGTAATGCTGCGCCAAAGCTTCCGGCAATTCGCTATCATATATCATTTGTTCAGCAAGCGGATAGATTACGCTAAACTTATCCAATTCTCTATTGATAATCGAAGAACTCAACCCCAACCGATTACCAAACTCAACAAAAGCGGCACGATTAGCACTATGAATATCATCTAATATCATGCCCTCCTTGAACAAACCTTTTTTTAGGGCAAAGATACCGGGTTGCGACAAATGCAAACTTGTATTCATTAAATCGTAGGCAGGGGCGAGAACATAGTCATTGGGGTGCCTCTCTATAAGGGAGAAATTCTTTGCATGAGCATCATCATTGAGGGTGATATAGTTAAAAACCACTAATCGAAAGAACTTCAACAATTCTATTTTATAGGCCTTTACGTATTGTCTAATAATATCCCCACAATCCTCGTAACTAAGGGAGTTATATTTATAGTCAATACCGGCATTATTTTTATTTAACCCAGCCAAAGAAGCAAAGTCTTCTTGTGCTAATTTAGTTCCGTCCATCTGCACATCGAATCGCCTTGTGATATAAGCCGCCTGACCCGATTGAAAATAGCAAAGCGCACACGGAGCCACTTCTATTCCGTATACTTCTTTGGCTAATTGCATCGTTAGATATTCATTCTGCGGGCAATACTGCTTATCCAAGATAAAATTGGCTGTCGGTGCGGGTTTAAGAATATACATTCCTCGCTCTTGGGGTTTAGCTAAACGGAACTGTCCTTTATCTATGACCATCGCATATTTTGGTTGCACCCCACTTAAGGAGATATGTCCTGCTCCCTGCGTTAATGCTTCTACCGTCTGCATATCATGGTCAAGGCTAATATAGGGTAGCATAGGAGAAACTACCTGCCTCCCAAAAACTTCTTGCAATATTTTCTTACTATACTCCATTTATACCGGTTTAACCGTAACACATCCAATGGTATCATAACAAGCCGTAGCTAATAATATACCAAAATCATCCTCTTCTTCTATATGATGATATCGTGCCTGCAATTGCCTATTTTCTCCCTCAGACAACAGATTGGAGAAATACGGAAAAAGCGAATCCGACTCATAATGCAATTGGGATAAAGGCATGGCCAAACAAACCACCTTCGACTCCCGTAACGCTGCATATTCGGGATCATAATCAAATACATAATGATGCCCGTCTTGCTCCGTTAACAAACCTGCATATTGATCCCGAACATATACTTTTCCCTGCCTCATATTCCCACTATATTGTGATTTTGGTGCAAAATTACTACTTTTTTTTCATATATGCAAATAAATTCACAATTTAATGTGATTTTTATTTTATTTTCTCGAAATAGGGTAATCGGCAGAGGGGAGCGGAGAGGGTATAGGTCTTGCCACCGCGGTATTTCTTGCCCATTTCGTCACGCCACTGTCCTTTGGGCAGATAGACAGTACGAGTGATTGCCCCTTTCTCTACGACGGGTGCCACCAAGTATTTATCGCCTAACATAAACTGATCCTTGCAGTTGACTAATCCCTGATGCGGATAAGCATACTCCATCGACCGAACGATGGGTTCACCCGATTGCGCCGATTGGCGGGCGCAAGCCAAGATATAAGGTCCAAACTGCGAATGGAGAGCAGCGGCTTGCTTAACAATCGCGAGGTTCTCGTCCGACAATATACGCCACGGCGCTACGGAGAACTGCATCATAGGCATGAGAGCATGAATCTGTGCCGAACGAACGATGAGTTCCTCATCAAAATCGTTCGAATCAATGCCCAAGAAGGAAGCCCACTGTCCGCCGCCTATCATGTCGGGACAGGTATAAGCATAACCGAGTAGTCCGGCGGTAGTCATCTGCGGAATGAGGGACTGAACGGCTTCCCAAGAATAGTCTTTATCGCCAAGGCGTTGGACGAGGGCTTGACCGCCCATCTTCCAGCAAGCGCGGTACTCGTTGACGGGGAATTGGAGTCCCACTTTAGCCCACGAGGTGGTGTGATCCACCGTGGTAGCGGTGAGGTCAAAGGCCTTAATAGGAGTAGAGGCGTAGCAGTTATTATCACCCGCATCGAACTTAAACCCATCGATGCCGTAGCGCGTTTGTGCGTCCTTGAGAACAGCAACGAAGTGAGCCAATGCGTCGGGGTTGGTTAGGTCATAGCAAGCCGAGTAGCCGTTCCACCAATTGAGGATAGCCGTTCCGCCGTCGGGGTTTTGCAAGAGGTAGCCCTTGCGCTCGAGGTCACGGAACTCAGGACTATCGGCACTCACGAAGGGACAGATCCACACCATGACGGTGAAACCGAGGCGGTGGAGTTCGTCTATCATGCCCTTAGGGTCGGAGAACCATTCGGCCTTGAAGTCGAAGTTACCATAATAGCGTTGCCAGTTATCATCAATCATCAGGATACCGGGATCGAAGCCGTTATCCACAATAGCGTGCGCATAGCGAAGAATATCGGTTTGGTTTTGGTTGTACATGAGTTCAATCCATGTGTTATACTGCGGACGCACGAAGAAAAGGGTGTCCGGCAGAATACCCGACGGAGGAAAGTAGGTTTGCATGGCCGCCAGGTACGCCTCACGAAGGGTAGTGCCGGCTTTGACCCTTTCCACCTCTCCGCCTATCTGCCTATCTGCCTCAAAAAGGAGTTCTCCATCCCGGGCAGAGAAGATGACGGGATTTTCCGTCCAGATATATTGTCCGTCATCGCTGAGGAAGAGAGGGCATAGTTGGTTATTAGCGTCCTCCACGCTCATATTGAAAGGTCGAAGGTTTGTATAGGGTTGTTCGTGCCCTAATCCCACGGCTCCGCCGAACCAGTTTTCCGCCGAAAGAGAGGCGGAAAGGCAGAGAGGCAGAGAGGCAGAGAGGCAGAAAGGCAGAAGGAGGAATGATGGATTGTGTTTCATAGGTGTATTTATTTGAGGGTGCAAAGATAATAAAAAAAAATGATATATACAAATAAAAGTTATTTTTTCAACGAGAAAAGGTCGGAACGAGTCTTTTTTATGTATTGAATAGCCTCTGGCATAGTCATCAACGTTGTATCTTGAAGAAGACCATTAATCAAACCTTGGTAATATATTTTGGGGTTTATAGAGACTTCTGTTTCTCCTATTTTACCCGTTGACTGCCATTTATAGAAAGTCAAGCCGAGTCCTAATCCTCGAGCAGCGGCAGTAGGAGAAGCATAATTCGTTTGTAAGGCGTCATTTACTCCCGCCATCTGTTCTTGTATTTGAGTCTCACGATTCTCATCCGTCAGTTTCTCTCCGATTCGAATACCATTGATCCACCCGGACATATAACTAACCGAATCCCATTGCGTGGTCAGTTCGATGTATGCTTTACCCTTGGGACATTGTGTAGCAGGAATAGTTTGACCAAGACAGTTACGATACACACGAGAGAACAAAGAACGG
The DNA here is from genome assembly GCA_045599545.1 of Paludibacteraceae bacterium. Classification (GTDB taxonomy): domain Bacteria; phylum Bacteroidota; class Bacteroidia; order Bacteroidales; family Paludibacteraceae; genus Colicola. The sequence goes on from JAZRWG010000057.1 coordinate 21,891, forward strand.
CTATACAACTCTTGTGCTTCGGAACGCGTCATCTGGGTTGAATCGAGGTACATTCCATTCACAAACCCTTGTAATAAAACGGGTCCGTTTAGGGGTAGTGTTTTGCGAAGGTACATTCCTTTTTGCTCAAACGTTTTCAGTCCCAAACCCATTTGATAAGCTTGCATATAAGCTTGTCCATAGCGGCAGAACTTTCCTGAGGCGGCTTTATTATAAGCGGTCATAAAATCATTTAGCGATTGACCTGTCGAATCGGTGACATAGAAAGAGGACTGCATACCACTCATATAGCCCATAGAATAGGAGACGGAGTCTTTCTCGCTATGCAGAGCCACTGTACGAACCTCGTAGGTTCCGGAACAAGAAGTGAGCAGAGTGCCTATACAGACGATAAACAAGAGATGGTGTTTGGTGTTTAGTGTTTGGTGTGTGGTGTGTGACATAATGGTTCGTTTTATTGTTTATTGAAGGTTTACAGAGAAGAGGCGATTATAGCCCCGTTGTTCGAACCAAACGCCGTGATTAGCGCAACGGATGGAGAACTTAGGGTCATTATGAATAGACTCGCATGGGTCGGGCAAGTTAAGATAAACCATATACGTCCCTTTAGGTTTATTCGACATATCGGCACGGAGAGTGAGGGTAAGGGGTTCGTTCGGCATCCAGAAACGAGGATCGATATTATATTGCGGGAAGACATAGGTGGTATCTTCGTTTCTTAATATTAATTCCACATCCCTTGGGTTTTGCGGAGCCGCAAAGCCTTCGTTATGGAGTGTTAGATTAAGGGAGAACATCCCCTTATGGAGTTTCTCTTCGTAGGTGGCGCTATCTAATACCAGTCGGTAGCCCATTCGTTGGCATATTGTCTCCCAATAACCTTGTGACTTCCATTTAGCCTGATTATTGTGCCACTCACCATCATTGCAATAGGTAAAGTGATATTTCTCCATTTGCGCAATGGCATTAAGGGCATCGGTATAGGCACAATTAGCGCATATTTCACCTCCAACAATGGTATATTTAGTATCCCCCGCCCAGAACTCTCGGTCTGCATCATTGCGATACGTTCCCACATCGTCCGCAGAGGAGATAAAGCAGTCGTTGAAAGCGCCTATTCGAGAGGGGGCAAAAGAAGTGTGCGCTTGCGTTGCATCCATGGGTTCAAAAGGCAAGTGGTAATAGTCTAAGTACCACGACTTATACTGAGGTGTACGGACAAGCACTTGGCGTGAATCGGGGATAGCGTCCAGCATCGCATCCAACAAATGAACACGCGGTTCAATCTCCTGCTTGGTTTGAGGCGCCATCGGGTAGCCGGTGGTGAACCACCACTCGCCCCACACTCCCACGAATCCAGCCTCCATGCAAAAGATAACATCGGCATTTTTTTGGATATAGGGTTTGAATTGTTCTAAATGGCGCAAGGACCACTCGGGCGTAGCGTCCCAGGGTTTATTATCCTCCGCTTCGCTGTGCTTATACGCAAAGCGTAAGATACACTTACACCCCGCTTCGCGGAGCACCTGCATGTTGGCATCGAAAGCATCGAGATAGGTCTGCGACACATCAGACTCGATAAAATCCGTCAAGTAATAGACATGCTGATGAAGGGTGATATACGACAGTTTACGCAATCGATTCAAGGCTCCGAGGGTAGGCTTATTAGCAAAAGGAGCATGTTCAAAATAAGTCAACACTTTGAATCCGCGTTCCGGATTGGCAAAAGTAGCTCTTGGGGCTGGGAAAGTAACCGCTTGCGGTTCTTCCGTAGAAGTCTCGCAAGCGGTCAAAACAGTCAGAAGCAAGAGTAGATAAAACCCGTGTTTCATAAAGCAATAATTAAAGAATAGAACCTAACACATTGTAACGAACGTTATTGCGCTCAATAACAATGCTATTGCCTTTCATTACTTTTACGGCCTTAGTAGTTGCCTTTGCATTATTAAAAGAAGTTGGACTGGGCTCATCACCGGTTAGAGTAACCGATACGAGTTTCATATGAGACCACTCAATGCGGTTCTTCATTTTCAGCATATACTTACCGGGAGTAACGGCTGTCAGATCCCAATTGCCAAGAGCGGTCTCTCCTGTGGGAGCCCAGAAATCTTGCGATTGGAAAGAAGCAACTACAGTATTGGTAGCCACATCGACCAAATAGAGGTCGCACGAAGCATGGTCATAGGAGACCATATCTGCCGAAACAGCATAGGTTGTTCCTCCTTTTACTTCTACCGTCCAAGCGCACCAGAAAGCGGTATCTTGGCTTCCTCCGGAAACGGCAAAGTTCATCGAGTCTGCTAAAGCCACGCATTGGTGACGGGCATAAGTGTCCTTGAAAAGGTGTTTACCGGGCATAGCAGCATAGGTATAAGGTTCTACGTTTGTAGGTTGATAGAAAGCCTCTCCCCACAACCAGTTATCTCCATTAGGATCATTAGGAACATAGAAATTGCCCCAGTTATAGGAGAAAGACCCCCAGAATGAACCGGTAAAAGCAGGATTAGTCATTGCAGACATAGGCATCGTTAGTTCAATGATTCCCTTGTCAACATTCGTTGAACGAACAGCACCGGTAATACCATCACCACTATCCGTTATTCCTAATTCATAATCACGGTACATCGTTTTGATGAACCAAGGCATTTGTTGTCCGGTAGCGCTACTCTTATCAGCATCTACATAGATGGTTACAGGTTTATCCCCTGCAATCTCTTTATCGGTTTGCAGCATAACGGCAAAAGCATTGCCATCTCCAAGACTAACCCCCGTTTGCGGAACGAGGTATTTAAGAACGGTAGAGTTAACACCGGGTTCAGTTACCATAGGCACGGTTGCCCATTCTGCGTTGTTGCCATCCACAACGATTGTTTGTGCATTCATGGTCATAGCCGCCATCATTGCACCTGCGAAAAAGAAGAGTTTCTTCATGATTGTTAATTTTAATTTAATAATTATTGATTTTTATTTCACTTCATAACCATTCACCGTATAGTAATGGTTTTTATGGTTAATGAGGAAGCGATTATTTTTTATCACTTTCGTGGGTGTTTGAGAAGCGTGAACATTATTCAACCCCACCCACTCCGAATCAAAAGGGGCACCGGTAACGATTTCTACCATCACGCCAAGATCATTGAGACCGTTCTCCCAGCCCATGTTTTTGTTGGCTAAACGGATAGCGAAGGCAGGGTTATTAGCGATTGATTCATAGACATCGGGCATAGCGAAATAAACCTTATATTTACCTTCCACAATATCCTCCGGTAAGGTTAGGTCTTCTCGTACACGAGTCATTGCGCCGGCTTTCCACAGACGCGGATCAGATTTAATCGGCAGATAGTAAGTATTGGTCTCGTTCTTGAGGACGATATAGGCGATACGCTTGTTATAGAGGTTGCTGAAACCATCGTTATCAATGGTGAAACCAACTTGTAGCGGATTAGCGGGATCCACAGCATCAGGCATATTGAAGTAGTGCATCCAGAAGCGGTATCCCATACGACGGCTGAAGATCTCATAGTAGGACATTGAGTTATCCTCTTCGGGATAGGTTGTTTTCCAGTTATTGAGCACGTTCTGCTCATAGGCGGAGTTCATATAATCATAGTGCAAAAGCATCATATCCTTCATTGCACGTTGTCCTTTGTAATAGGTAACCGAGCCGCCATTGGTCTCACCGCCGAGGGGTACATATTGGCCATGGTTGGCAAGGAAGGTGCGTTCTTTGGCATAATCGTAATAAGTACCTGAGTTTGATTGATCGTGACAAAAAGCGTCATTGTGGTGACCTAAGCGAGAGAGGGGAGAACCGGAGAAAGCCGTTTCGTCGGTCAGGTTCGTATCATAATCGCGTTCGCCTTTACCCAAATACTCGGTTATATAGTGAATGGTACGTAGTTGTACAGTACGATCAACGGGAACCATCTCGAGCAGTCCGTCAATAATCTCGTTGCGTCCCTCTACGGCACCGGGTTTAGTCCAATCCTTACCAAAGGTAGAGGAGTAATACCACTCGCCCCAAATTCCTACGAAGCCGGCTTGTACGGTAGCAATGACATCGGCATTAGCCGCGAGGACGGGTTTGAGTTGCGCCATATGGGCGAGCATACCCTCTTTAGTAGGTTCGGTAAAAGACCATTTAGCATCGCTGGTAAAGCCGTTAGAGCCATAAGAGAAACGGACAATAAGTTTGACACCATTACGGCGAGCCGCTTCAAAATCGTTGGCAATGAGTTGGAGGTCTTGTTCTGTGATAGGTGAACCATCATTATATTTATTGAGATAGAAATAGCGGAATAGCAATGTACGTTCGTTGACACGGCAAGAGACGAAGACATTATTATCGTCGGTTAGACCGCCGGTACCATCGCCTTTAAGGCGAATATCCGAATAGGTATAGAAACCGCGTTCGGGGTTTACGTTCTTAAACTCGGGATCCAGTTCATAAGAAACGGAGGTAGCTTGCATTAGTCCTGCTAATGCCAAGCAAAGAAAAGATGATAAAAGACGTTTCATGGTCTAAGAAAAATGCATAATGTATAAAAAACGGGTACCGGCAGGCACTTCTGCCGATACCCTATCAATCAACAAAGTTTAAACTTATCTGTTGGTTTGTATCAACAATAATAACCTGCAGAATTATTATTTGTCGATAGTCACTTTCAGTTTGTTAGCGAGAACTTCGCTTCCGGTAGCAGCATCGGGATCAGCATTCGGCAGAATACCAGCGGAGTTCCAGTTTTGTTGGATATCGAAACCAATTCCAAAGGTCTCAGCAAAAGTGATGCAAGTAGCAGCCTCGCGGAGGAGTTGGATCTCAGTACCATTGGTGCCAATGAGTTGGCTAGTACCAATCGCGCCTTGTCCGGTAGGAATGATAGCACCCCAACCGTTCTCTTCGGTACCTGGATTATCAGGATCCGTCCAGAGCCAGCCGTTTTCACCTACGCCACCCCACCATTTGAATACAGCGGGATCGTAGTTGTGAGGACCATCAGCGATGATAGCATCCTCGAACATCCACTCAGAGTTAGGATCAGCAAACTCGTCACCATAACCACCGGTAGCATCGCTGTTGTCAGCATCCAGATAAATGTGGAAAGGAACCCAGCTCAGGTCGGTAATTTTAGCCTCATCCCAAGTAACGTAAATGTTGATGTACATTTGGTCAGCATAAACCTTAACGGACTTGAGAGCGTTGTGGCCTTCAAAACCGGTAGCAGCAGCGTTGCAAACAACGAGTTTGTCAGAGGTAACCTTGTTCCAATCATCTACGGAACCATCGGTAACACTGATAAGAGATACGAACTCGGGTTCGTCAGCTACGCAGTCAGCTTGAGCAGTGATGTCGTTCTTAACGAACTGAGCGTCTTGACCATACTGAGCTTTCAGTTCGGTCTCGGTGCCCCAGAAATACTCTTCTGCATCGTCAACCGTTACGGTGTAGCAAGCAGCGGTCTCAACGGGCTTGGGATCAGGATCATTCTTTTTTTCCTTGTTACAAGCAACAATTGCTAATGCAGCAAGTGCCAATACAGCAAATTGAAATTTTTTCATAATTGTTTTGTTTTAAATGGTTAAATTAATTATGTTGATTGATATACCGAATTAGTATCCCGGATTCTGTTGGATTCCGCTAACGGAATACTCAGATTGTGGGATAGGATTCTGTATTTTGTCATTATTATACTCCATAACCGTATAAGGATGGCAGCCGGGGAATTGGCGATCCATATTCAGTTTGTTCGAATAAACGTCCATACGACGGTCACCTTCGAAGGCAAGTTCCATACGACGCTCGTCCATCACAATTTGGAGCAGGTCCGTATAACCATGCATGTCCGCATCACTAAAGGTAGGGATACCGGCACGAGTACGAATCGTGTTCACATACTTCAACGCGTTTGCCTTATCACCCTTGTGCGCATATGCTTCTGCCATGTTCAGAATAACCTCAGCCCAACGCAGCATAACGGGAGAAGATAATTGCGGGTCACCATCTTGATAACCGAACTTAGTTACGAAATATTGATAATAGTTTTGGCGGTTTTTCATTTGTTTGGTTACACGAGCGGGCCAAGTCTTGCCACCCACAGGATAGGTAACTTCCCATTCGTTCTTGTACTGAGGATTGGTACGAGCGACGGACTTAACTTCGTACAAGTCTACGTGATCCAATACCTTATCATCCTTAAAAATAGAGTCCATCATTTGATAAGTGTTATCATCTATCTTTACTGCAGGAAATATTAACGGAGCCATACCAGAAACGAGCGGATCAGGCGTTGCCGGATCAACGAAACTAACAAACATCTTGTTCTCATCGAAGATTTGCGGAACAATGAAAGAGGTGTAACGAATATCTTGCGGATAACGCTCATAGAGATCCAGAAGTGGTTGAGAAGCATAGATCTCGCCCCATCCGCCACCATCAGCGTTGTACATGGAACCGATAGAGGACTGACCCTTCGTCTCCAAAGCCGTATGAGCCACGCAAAACAAAGTCTCCTTCGAGTTGATAGCGTTAGCAAAATAGGTCGGGAAAGTTGCGGTTGACTCCAACTTGTCGGAACCGTCACCGCCACCGAGCATACCGGTTACGGTCTCAATCACCTTGTCGTCCTCACCCATATATAAATATACGCGAGAGAGCAAACCCAAAGCCGAGTTCTTGCAAGGATAACCGCCATTACCACGGCCGTTCTCTTTCAATAACGTAGCCGCCTTTTGAAGGTCAGCAACCACTTGGTTGTAACCCTCTTCCACAGTAGCGCGAGTGGTCTCGGCGGTATTGGTGGAAGTACGGATAACAACGCCGATACCGGTTTTATTTACCGTATAAGGTTTAGCAAACAAAGCTAACATATGTTGGTGCATCAGCGCGCGGAGGAAATAAGCTTCACCCAACAGTTGGTTAGCATCTGCATCTGTACCTTCCTTAAGGGTTTCGATAACGGTATTGGCCATATAAATAACCTTGTAAGCAAGCCACCAAAGAGTACCCACATTCTTGAGGTTGTCGGTCATCTTATAAGCATATGCCTGATACAAAGCATCCGTCGTTACACCGGCTAAGGACATATTGTCGGCGGGTAATTCCTGCATTTGGAAATAGTGACGAACATAGGAGTTACCACTGGCATAACCAAGGAACTCAACCTCATCTTTAAGCATGGCATAGCAACCATCTACGATGTAGGCAGCACCTCCTTCATCCTGGAGCAGAACTTCTGCACTAAGTTCATCGGAAGGAGTATAGTCAAGATTGCAACTTGCCAAAATAATAGCGGCAAATGCAAGAGCAGATAATTTAATGATATTTTTCATAATCTTAACTATTTTAAAATGTTAGAAAGAAATCTCTATACCACCTTGGAAGGAACGACTAACGGGATAAATGCTGGTGTACATACCTGCCAAGTTATAGGTAGTAGTTGTCATACTAATTTCAGGATCCATACCCGAGAACTTAGAAGCAGTAAACAAGTTATCTGCCGTGAAATAAATGCGGCACTTGGTCATGTGAGCTTTCTTAATCAGTTGTTGCGGGAAGTCATAACCGACGGTTAAGTTCTTAATACGGAAGTACGAACCATCTTCTAAATAACGAGAGGAGACTCCATTAGCATTGAGATTCAAAACAGCCTTCGGGTGAGTAGCAATATCTCCCTTTTTCTCCCAACGAGTCCAACCTTGTACGCTATTCTCCAACGATAGTTGGTTGTAGTTAACATAGGTACCATCGGCATCTGTCTGTTGACGAGTATAGTTGTAAATCAAGTTACCATATTGGAAGTTGGTATTTATGCGAACGAAGATACCGTTCCAACTCAGTTGGGTGTTGAGACCACCACTGAACATCGGGGTAGCTTTTCCTACAGCATGCGGGTTGGTACCATCATAGTTGTTGGTCTTAGCAGCACCGGCTTTGTTTGTAATATTACCTGCCGGCATACCATCTTCGCCAATAGCGTCTCGATAATTGCCGTCAACATCTACTACATACCACAGAGGATCACCGTTCTCAGGATCTACGCCTGCCCACTCTTTGAGATACCAAGTGTAGATGTCTTGACCTTCTTTAACTTGTTGGTTAACAGAACTTGCCGTTTGCAAGAAAGCACCACCGGGGGTACTCGTCACGCGGTTCTTGTTGAAACCAATGTTGAAACCCAGATTCCATTTCCATTTACCAATCTTCAATACATTAGCATCTAAACGATACTCAATACCTTGGTTACGAACCGTACCGGCATTTTGAGTATTCTCAAAGAAGCCCGTTGAAGGAGCTACCGGAACGTTGAGCAGCAGACCCGTATTGTCCGTGTTATAGAGATCAATACTCATATCCACGCGGTTAATGAAAGCCAAATCAATACCGAGAGAAGCCATATTAGCCGTTTCCCAGTGCAGGATGGGGTTAGCCAAACGAGTAGGAGAAGCTGCTGTTTGATTTTGATAGCTGAGATTCAAAGCATAAGTGGCTAAATATTTGTAAGCGGGAATACCATTATTACCGGTAACACCATAGCTTGCACGCAGTTTTAAGAAACTAACCACGTTTTGATCCTTCATCCAGTTCTCGTTGCTGATCAACCAACTGGCAGCCACGGAGGGGAAATAACCGACACGTTTCTTCGGTGCAAAAACAGAAGAAGCCTCAGCACGGAAAGTAGCGGTTACGAAATAACGCTTTGCGTAGTCATAGGAAGCCTGTGCAAAAGCTGCCCAAGAAGCACCCGGCGTAACATAACCGGCAACTGCCTGCGGAACAGTAGCGTTCAACGCATCTACACCATTCGGCATACCCGTACCGGCAGCCGTTGTGTTCTCAGATTTCCAAGAACCATACTCAAAACCAAGCATACCACTCAAGCTATGCTGATCCCAATTACCAAAAGCCTTCAAGATATTAGTCGTACCAAAACTCTTGCTGATACCAATATTCTCCTCTAAATAACCATTAGCCCACTCCGAGTCAAAGGTGCGAGGATCAACATAACGAGTCGATTTCCAGTAACCTACATCAAACTTATTGGTCGAACTAAAATGCAACCAATCCGTGAAGTGAAGGTTGATTTGGAGGTCGCCATCAAACGAGAAGTTATTGCTCTTATTATAGTTATACATCGAACTATGGAGCGAGTTATACTTACCATTGGAGTACCAAACGTCGTTATTATCCGAGCGGTGGTCACTGCCAATATAAACATATTGATCCGTTTGATTACCATTCTCGTCGTAAGCATAGGGATTATCCCACGGCATCTTGGAGAATGCATCATCCAGCATCGTCCAGCTAGCATCGTAATCAACAGTCGATTTTTCGATAGCCAAACGCGTTTGGATATCAATCCATTTAGCCAGTTCGGCATTGAGGTTTACACGACCCGAGAACTTAGACATACCCGTTCCCTTCATTGTACCTTTCTCATTGTAGTAATCCAAACCGATATAGTAACCAACCTTATTACTACCTCCGGCAACACTTAAATAGTAGTCTTGCACAACGCCCGTTCCGAAGAACTCATTTTGCCAGTTGTAGTCACGGTCAAGCAACTCAGCGGGACGCAGTTTCTTGAACAGATTCTTGGAGTATAAGCCTTTGTGGAAGTTATACAACTCCTCTGAGCGCATCATGCGATAGTTCTGCATGTTTGCCATTTTAGCACCAGCCGTGGCGCGGAAGTCAACACTGAGTTTATCGTTTTTCTTACCTTGCTTGGTAGTAACAACGATAACACCACCTGCGGCGGCAGCACCATAGATACCCGTTGAACCGGCATCCTTCAAAACGGTGATAGACTCTACATCGTTGGGGTTAAAAGTTCCACCCATAACACCATCCACAACATAAACAGGGTCGCTGCTGGCAGTAATAGAACCGGTACCACGAATACGAATCTGAGCAGCCTCACCGGGTTGACCGGAAGCATTAGCTACTTGTACACCGGCAACTTTACCTTGTAACATATTTCCCACATCAGGTGTCGTTACATCGGTCAAAGCCTCTGCATTAACAGTAACAGCAGCCGTACTCAATTCGGCTTTCTTTACTGCTGAATAACCCAGAGACACAATTTCTTGCATCTCAAACGCATCCTGCTCCATGGTTAAATCCAGAACAGGTTGTGCCTTTTTCTCTACGGTCTTGTAACCGACATAAGAGAACTGCAGCGTAGCATTGTCAGGAACCGTTACGGAATAAGCACCATCAAAATCGGTTACCGTTCCGTTCGAACTTCCCTTCACTACCACACTTACACCAATGAGGGGTTCGCCATCATCACCGATAATGGTACCGCTCACCGTCACATCAGCCATAGCTGCTACAGCTACAGATAATGCCAAAAAGACCAAATGGAATCTTTTCATGTGATTAGTTTTTTTGATTAATAATTAATAATTCAAATAATAGTTATACATATAATATAACATATCTAATACGCTATACTTCTCAATAGACGCAATAATTGCCCTCTTAGTCAAAACAAACAGTTGCCGACAGAGCCGACACTCTGTCGGCAACCTCATTAATAATTCCCCAATTATTAATCGATTTAAACAAACAAAAACACACTGCTTGAAAAAATCGCACAAAGGTACGTTTTTTTTCCTATATATGCAAATTTTTTTTGCGTTTTTTTGTGTTTTTTTTGAAATTTCTGCCAATTTAGTTACTTTTTTGATTTTTCACACCGATTTTTAAGAAAAAAAATATATATTAAGAAGATTCTTTATTTAGGAAAAAGAGGCGTTTCTGTCCCTATAATTAGTATCAAAAAAACGTACGATTTTTCGAACATACATAAAAACGGTTCTTTACCCAATAAAATAGGGAGAAGAACCGAGTTTAACAGACATAAAAAAAATGAGACTACCAAAATTATTATTTTTTACAAAAATAAGAACAAAACATGATGCTTAAATTGGTATTTTATGAAGAGATCCGGTCTAAGTAACGCTGTACGGTAGAGGGACAAACATGAAGCGCACGCGCTATCTGAATATGCGAACAGCCCTGCGCTTGCATGCGCAAGATACGCTGATGATACCTATGAAGCGCCAAACGCTCCACCGGTTGCTGTCCTGCCGGTCGACCTAAAGACACACCTTCTGCTCGCTTACGAGCTAAAGCTTCCTTGGTTCGTTGCGAAATGAGTTGGCGTTCAATCTCGGCACTCAAACCAAAAGCAAAAGCGAGTACCTTGGATTCAATATTATCCCCCAAACGAAAATTATCCTTAATGGTCCACAACCTACCCTCCCGCTGCATGCAGAGGTTGAGTATCTCCATAATCATAAACAGGTTTCGTCCCAAACGACTAATCTCCGTGCAGATAATAATATCCCCCGAATGAATATGATTGATCAGTTTGCCCAAACGCCGTTTACGATAATTGGTAGTGCCGGAAATGGTTTCTTCTATCCACCCGTCAATGTGTATATTGTGTTTTTCACTAAATTGAATAATCTCAAAGCGTTGATTCTCAACCGTTTGTTTGTCACTGGACACGCGAATATAACCGTAAATCATTTTTTGTGCAAAGATACGGTTTTTTTCTGATATAAGCAAAAAGATAATGGCTATGCCTGTTTATTCGGCTCTAAATTGGATGGCTTGGGTGGGTAATATATAATCGCTGACGATATGAAGATCCTCGGCGTTCTTCAATTCAACGGGTATCTCCATCAGCACTTTATCACCGGGTAATAAACCTTTCAACGACTGGGCACAACGCGTGTCACCCACCGCAAAATAAGCATCCCTATAAATAGGTGCCACGCCCTCGTTGGTGACAAGCAATTGCGTCCTACCCTTACCTGTACGGCAACCCAACACGGCAAAACGATAACCCGACGCCAGCCCCGCCTCTTTAAAGCGTGTTGTGGTACCATAGGTTGAACCCGGAGCATCATTGGAAATCATAAAAGTGATATGATACTTAGCCGAAGCTTGCTCCCACGTCACCCCATAAAGACCTTCGGGATTAAGGAACTCGCGTTGATCCTTTGAGGTATAATAACTTATTTCGCCTCCGGAGGGTCCGCGTTGCCAGCGGGTGCCTTGTCCTATCGCGTTCCACGACTTCTCGTTATATCCGTCGTGCGAACTGATCTCGTGTCCTTTATGCATGAACGAGTCATCAAAGTTGCCGAAATTAAGTGCCATCACCTCGGGGGTCTTGACAATATCCGTATAAGAAGCATCCGCCGCATCAATAGAGATAAGCCACGGAATGGGCATCACTGCCCCTACATGCTGCAAGAACTCGTTTTGATACTCCTTGGAGGGGAAGTTGATACCGAGTTTGAGAGGGGTGCCATAGATATGATACTCCGACCAGTGCCCAAAACCCACCTCAAGGAAAGCGATGCGAGGGTCATTGCCGTACTTGGTCGCAAAGTCGGTGTAGAACTGCTTAGTGAACCATTGCAGTTCGGCATTGGTCCAATCGGCATAATAGGTAGCACCGTCCTCGCATTTATAGTAGGTCTCTTCATAATCCTCGCGGTCTTTGATATACTGCGGAACAGCCGTGGTACCGCGCTCGCCATCCACCTCTCGATTGCCGGGGTATTCGTAACGAAAACGAATAACGGCTTGGTGATTGCGGGAGGTTATATCATCGAGGATGTTCTCGAAATAGGTCCAGTCATACTGTATTTGGTCCCCCACTTTGCCTGTTACCACGCGGCAAGGGAGGCAGTAGGAGTACTCAAGAGCGATGACATCCTTGTACTTGTTGATAGAGCTATGGGAAGGCCAAAGGACGAGTCCGGTCATGGGTTGGACGTGATCGATTGGCTGAGAGGCGGAGAGGCTGAAAGGCTGAAGGGTGGAATCCATCACGGGATCGGGTGTAAGGGGTGTGGTATCTTGTGTGATATGTGTAGTGTCCTGTGGCTGGGGAGTAGGCTCCGTAGGGACAGGATGGCAGGCGGAAAGGCAGAAAGGCAGAAGGAGGAATGAAGGATTGAAACGCTTCGCTAAATGATGGAATGATGGATTGTGTATCATAAGAGTGTTATATGTTTACTGATATTTAGAGAATATAGGGTTAGAAGCGAGTTCCTAAAACGTTGTAGCGAACACCGTTACGCTCGATGAAGATTTGGCCGTTACGAAGGATCTTGGTGTAGGGGAGTAGAGGAGTAGAGGAGTAGGGTTTGACTTGGGGTAAAGCCGTGCCGTCCACGGTAATGGAGAGGGTGGCAGGGAAGGCTATCTCGCCCTCTTTATTTTCCGCATAAGCCGCGTAATAATAGGTATGTCCAAACTCCAAATCGCCGTCCACGCAATGGGTACCGTTACCATAGTAAACCAGGGTGCCGTCACTGATAGACTCCGGAAAGCGGTCGGCATTACGAATAATGCGCACTGCCTCAAAGTCGGATTTGACTTCGTGCTTGGTGTTTATCATAATATTGCGCAGTTCAAACGAACCGGTCTTAGAACCCGACGGATTGGCAATAAAACCAATGTCACGTATTTTCTTTTCTCCATATAAGTATCCGGGGTCAACCCACAAAGCTTCGATGGGTGTATATGTATATTGTTCCCAACTTGTAGAGGCCAACGAGACGGCAAAGCCGGAACCGCGCCAGAGGACCTGACCGTCATGGGCATAAGCTAACATATCCAGGCTGGATCCGTCGCCCTTGCACTCGAAAGAAACAGACGCATCCTCGGGCAGACCGTCAACGGGGTAGTTGACACCCGCCCAAAGCCAGTCGGTGTGAGTAGTATAAGAAACGGTTGAAACGCCGTTTTTATAGGTTACGGAAGCCTCTGCGTCCCCCGCCTTCATGTTTACGGAGGTGGTATCATGCCCCGTTGCCATATCAATGCGAATGGTATCATAGACGAAGGGTGTCACGGGGTTAAGCCATTGCAGTGTAACGGAGTTTTTACCGGCAGAACCATTGAGTTGGGTCACGGGGCGCACGGACTCCGTAGGTTCGGGTTCGGGATCGGGTTGCGGTTGGGGAGCGGTAGCCGAGACATGGATAGGCATACCGAGTTTATTATATCCTGTTTCATCATCCCACAGATTGACATTGGCCAGACGGATAGCGAAACGCGAGTCTTTGGCAATTCGCTCACCGGCATCGGGCAACCAGAGGGCGGTTTGATAGATTCCTTCCGCTATGTCAGTAGGTAGGGTTATATTTTCTTCCACGATGGTTAGGCCATTATTGGGAGCCCAGAAACGCGGGTCGGATTGCAACGGGAAGGTATAGGTCTTTTCCTCGCCTATTAACACAAAGTAAGCATGCCGTTCGTTATAGGGGGTAGCGTAGCCTACATTCTTGATAGTCAGTTTGACGGGCATAGTCTCGTTGGGTCGTTGCACATCCGGCAGGGTAGCTTCGACGAGTTGGAAACGATAGCCCATATGGCGCGCTAAGATATCAAACGAACCGTCCTTGCGCCAGTGGTCGAGGGTGGTGGAGCAATAGCCCTGATTGAGGTAGGAGTAGTGCAGTTGCGCCATCTCGGCTTGCGCCTGTTCGCCGGTAGCCCATTTCTTATAGACGCTCTCGTCGCACACATCGGTCTCACCGCCGTTGGGCAGATAGAGGCACTCTTGGTTGAGATAGTTCATATCCACGGTGCGGTTGGAATAGGTGCCCATGTTATCCGATTGATACAAGAAAGCATCGTTATGGTGTCCTAATCGTGCACGAGGTGTGCCGGAGAAAGCTTCGGACTCGGGCAGGGCTTCTTTGACACCTAAATAGTCGCGTTTATAGTCGGGCGTGCGCAGTTGAACGGCACGCGAAGCGGGCACAGCGTCGAGCAGTTCGTTGATGAGGTCATTCTTGATGGACTGCTTGATACCGGCACCTGTTCCCGTAGAGGAGAAGTACCATTCGCCCCATGCGCCGAGGAAACCGGCTTGCACAACGGCAATGGCATCGGCGTTATCGTGCAGAATGGGTTTGAGTTGCTCCAAGTGGCGTTCCCATATCTCGGGCGAAGCGTCCTTGATGGGATAGTTATCGTTATCGTTGGTATAGGCAAAGCGCAGGACGGCTTTGCAACCGTTTTGACGGAAGAGTTCGAAGTCACTGCTGATCTGGTCGAGCACGGCTTGCGGCAGTTCCTTGGTGCGGAAGTTGTCGAAGTAATACAAACGAAGCAGGAGGGAGTTACCGCTCTTGCGTGCTCCTGCAAAAGTAGATTGCGAGAGGTTCGTTTGCCCCTCGGAGGTCACTTTCTGCTCGGAATGGATATAGAACCCGCGTTCGGGGTTGCAGAAGTTGGTGGTCTCGTCCGCGACGAAGTAAGTGGTAGAAGCGGAGAGAGAGAAAGGCAGAAGGGCAGAGAGGCAGAAAGGCAGAAGGGCAGAGAGGCAGAAAGGCAGAAGGAGGAATGATGGATTGTGTTTCATAAGAGTGTTATATGTTTAATGGGTTTAACGGGTTGAATGGGCGATTACATTTGTTCCATACTTAAGCCAATCGTATTTATTTTATGATGGCGATATTCGCCCGTTGTTTGTAAGAATATATCTGTTTTAGCGCGCAAAGCAGATAAATCTATTTCTTTCGCTTGGCGCTTAACCTCACAAACATTCACTATTCTATCCACATCATCGGCAGCAATGATATCTATTTCATTTTCTCCCTTACGATCATGCCAATAGCCAATGCGTGTACATTGTCCCTTCTCAATGAATGACTTACGGAACCATTCTTCTAATGCATAACCGCTAAACATGGTATAGTCTCGCTCAAAGATTTGCATTAGGCGTTCATAGCCTCCGGCTTCAATAATATAGGAATATTTATACACAAAGCGGAACCACACGCGTAAGAAGGGGTCTTGTATAGTATAATGAACATTCTTATTGACTGCTTTTTCAAAAAGAGGTTGTTGCTTTTTGATTAGTTCATAATCCTCCATGAGTTTTTTGAGATACCCACTCACCTCAAAACCCAAATGGTTTTCTATTTCGCTCCGCGTATTACAACCGGAAGCAATCAAAGACAAAATACTAAAATAGTTAGCATAATCTTTACCGAACTCCTCGATAAGCATAGCCTTACCCTCGCCAAGGAAATAAGAGTCATGTTCAAAGAAAGTCTCTACCATCTGCTGCTTGGTTAGACACCGGCGATCCACTAATAATTCAACATACTTAGCCACCCCTCCGGTAAACAGATAAAAAGCCAATAGGTCTTCTTTCGAATAGGAAGGAGCATATTCAGCCATAATCTCCTTGAGCACCGATGGAGCAAAAGCCCGAACGGTAATGGTATCCGTCTGCCGACCATAAAGGGGTTCTTTTTTATCACGGAAGATACGATTGATTAAGGTATTGACCGAACCGGTTACCAACAAATTGATTTGCGCCGTTGATTTATACTGATCCCAAATCTCCTGCATTTCAGAAAAAATAGCAGGATTGATATTCATAAACTCTTGAAACTCATCAATGAGTAGGGTTATATGCCGTGTTTGAGCCGTCTGCATTACCCAACGAAAGACATCCGCAAAATGACGAACATCTCCCATTAAGGGAACATGAAGGGTCTCCGCAATCGTTGCCACATAACCGGAACATAATTCGGACTCTGCTTTTCGTGCAACAAAGAAATAAAGTAACTCATGATCACGGTAAGCCTCCTTGACTAATGTTGTTTTACCTATACGTCGGCGTCCGGAGATGATGGTAAATTGAGCCGTCTGATGAGACCGCTCCTCAATCTGTTTCAATTTCGCAACCTCTTGCGTTCTATCAAAAAACCTCATAAGTAGATTGTTTTTTTTGCGAAACCTGCATTACCGAAATGACGGTTTCGATACATTTTCGCTGCAAAGGTACTGCTTTTTTTTCATATACGCAAATATTTTTGCGTTTTTTAACGGGTTTAACAGGTTTAACGGGTTTGAGATTAGAGAATATAGGCGGTAATCAGCCGCCTATATCCGATATAGGGTTAGAAGCGAGTTCCTAAAACGTTGTAGCGAACACCATTCTTTAAGATCAGCATTTGACCATTGCGAACAGTCTTAACGGCTTT
>JAZRWG010000058.1:0-32450 GCA_045599545.1 Paludibacteraceae bacterium
GACTGCATATACATGCCGACATCACGACGCTCCAATTGAAGCCACGTGGCTAATTCCTCTGAAACACCGGACATTTCAGCACCGGTATCCCATAAGGCACGCTTAGTGTACGTCGCTTTCCCAGCAGTGGCATTCTCCAAACGGACGGGTAGCAAAATCTGCTCGCTGCTCAAAGCCAAGTCCAAGTCTAACATCTTGTGAACCTTTAATACGGCTCACCAATACTTTGTGGACGTATCCATCGGGTATTACAACAGAATACCCTCCCATGTGAACCTGTTTCATAATTTTTGTTGTTTGTCTTTTGTGCTGCAAAAGTACAAAAATTATTCCACATGTGCAAATAATTTGCAATAAATCGCAAAAATATTTGCTTTTTTACGGTAATATCACTATTTCAAAGAACACTTTGCCTGATAACAGGCCGAAGGGAAGAAAGGCGACAGGCAGAGAGGCGGAAAAACCCTACTCCTCTACTCCCCTACGCCCACGCTTTACAAGGCGCACACCGGCATAAGCGGCAGCAAAGCCAAGCAAAATCCAAGGTGCACCGACGGGGGAGCCTTCTTCACCTTGGAGAGGATCTGTGCCTCGGTTAGCATTCCAATTATCTCCTGCCGCCCTATTCGGCCCGGGAGCTCCGTTCGGTCCACCGGGGTTGTCATACGTAGTGGTAGCCTCCGAGTTGGGACTGGTGGCACCTATTTCGGTGATGCCGCCTTGCGCTGACAAAGTCAGCGTTACCATTGTTCCTAAAATCAAGGTTAAAAATACTTTTTTCTTAGCCCAAAGGGCACGATTAACTTCGTTTTTCATAATCGTTATGTTTTTTTAGTTATTAGTATTCAGTATCCTGTAGCCTCTCTGCCTTTCCGCCTGTCGCTTATGAAAGGTTAAGTTTGTTTATTAGTGATGCGTTAACTTTTAGTTGATATTATATAAATTATTGATAAATAAGTATTTATAAGCGTTCTTTGATTTTTTGATTTGAAAAAGATTTTGTAACTTTGCAGCCTAAATGCTGTAAGTTATGAATGAAGGTAAGTATGTTTTCGCTCAAATAGCCGATTTTATCCCACGTTATCAATTTGACAAAATAGTCAAAAAGTATCACGGAGATTATCGAGCACATGAGTTGACCTGCTACAACCAGTTTTTACATCTGCTATTTGGTCAGTTGACACCATGTATGTCTTTGAAAGACATATGCATGTGCCTTAATGCCCATCAAGATTGTCTATACCACTTAGGGTTTAGAAACACCGTTGAGCAATCGACTCTATCTAGAGCTAATGAGCGTCGAGATTATCGCATCTACGAGGAGCTTGGGTATTATCTAATTAAGATGGTTCGTCCATATTATAGAAAGACCACTATTCCTGATATAGAAGCAGATAACGCACTCTTTGCGCTAGACTCTACTACGATTTCTATCAGCATCAAGTTAGCCACCTGGGCTTATGGAAAGTATAGTAAAGGAGCCGTTAAGATGCATACGTTGTTGGATTTGAGAGGGTCTATTCCTACTCAGATTCATATTACCGATGGATGTTGGCATGATAGCCGGATGCTAGATTTGTTAGACATAGACGTTAATGCTATTTATACGGCTGACAAAGCTTATGTAGACTTTACCTCTATGTATAGGATTCACCGAGCAGGAGCCTATTTTGTTATGCGTCCAAAAGATAATATGCAATATGAGGTGGTATCCCAATATTCCGAAGGTGAGCGAGGAGCCAATGTTTGTGGCGATTATGTAATTCGCTTACGAGGCTATCGTTCAAAACAGGCGTATCCAGATGATTTGCGTCTCATTACCGTTGTGGACAATGATACTCAAGAGACTATCCAGTTCATAACTAATAATTTTGAGCTTAGCGCCTTGGATATTGCCAATATCTATCGCCATCGTTGGGATATAGAGTTATTCTTCAAGTGGATAAAGCAGAACATCGTGATTAAAAACTTGTGGGGATACTCGGAAAATGCTGTAAAGACTCATCTTTGGGTTGCCATCTGTGCTTATTTAATTGTAGCATTGATCAAGGCTAGATACCAAAGTCAATATAGCATTACCGAAGTTGCCACTTTATTAAGCATTTCTGCTTTGGAACGAACGGATTTAGAACAACTCATTACCAAACCCAATAATCGTTTATGCAAACTTCTTCAAAATCAAAATGTCAAAGACCAACAGTTAAGTTTAATATTTTAATTTAGATGCGAAAGTTAACGCATCAGTAGTAAAGTTTGTTCACGTTTAGGCATAGGCACACAAAATCGTTGCAAATTTACAAATAATATTTGAGGTATGCAAATAAAATATTATTTTTTTGTGAAAAAATACATATTTTGCCCATTTAAAGCAAAAAATAAAGAAAAGTACATGTTTTTTAGTACTTTTTTCTCACTGCGAATGGATTACAAATCAATCACACCCATAATCAAGCACACTCTACGCACATAGAAGCACGCAGAGGGATAAAAAAACGTAAAATTGCACGAAACAATTTACCTCAGATCATTGAGGAAAGCGTCCGGTTTTTCGAGGACGAAAGAGGTATTTGGTGATTGATGATTAGTGATTGGTGATTTGTGATTGGAGAGAGGCGAGAGGATGGGTTCTACGAACACCAGACGCGAGGACTGATTTGCCTCCTTGACCTCAATGGACACGGGCAACTTACCCGCCTCATCCAGCGTTAGGGTCACACGCACAATACCCGCACTCAATTCATTAGGATAGAGCGTCACCACTTGATTACCGTTCTTGGCCTGCTTTTCCTCCACACGCGAAACGGCTGCCAAAGCCTTAGCAAAGCGGAGCGGATTGATTTGCAACAGCTCTTCCTCGGTCGGATTCGTCAGCGTCAACTCCTGTGTATCCTCCGAATACATATACATCGTGGTACCATCATAAGCTGCCTCCATGCCTAAGATAGAAAGACGGAATTTATCGCCCTCCATCACCACCGAACCCGGGTATGAAAAATCCTGCGATTGTTCCGATGAAATCGTTAAAACACAGTCACTCGTGAGGGTGGCTTGCTCCAAGCCCATGAGAAACGAAGTTAAGATGCCTAAGATGAGTAATAACATAACTATTTCTTGAAACGTTTTTCGATATCTTTGCCAAAGAGTTTGAGTAGGATGTAATACACCCCCACGGAGCAGAGGGCGATCGTTCCCACTAGCGGTTCGTTATCCAACTTACCCTGCAACCCAATCACCACACCGATGAGTACCACAAAGGGGACGATGTACGCCAGCACCACCGCCAACCACGACTTGCGACGAGGAATACATTCGCTCTGATCCTTAGGCGAACAAACGTCTCTTAATTTGCATGCCTCACACGAGGAGGAAAACGTGTCCGATGTCTGTTTTGTATCCATTTTATTTACTTTTGCGCTGCAAAATTACAACTTTTTTTCGAATTACGCAAATTTTATGAAATAAATTTGCATATATCACTTTTTTTTTATACTTTTGCAGTCTAAATTGCAAAAAGTATGCCACAACGCCCCACACACATGAACTCTTCGCCCTCCCGCAGCGCGAATATACACGTAGAGAAAATAGCGTTCCTTGCCCAACTCAAGGAATTCTTCTTGAGCCCCCGCACTCACTTCGTTTGCGGTATTATTCTGTTGGCTCTGACCCTCTTTGCTCTCATTGCGTATATCTGCTTCTTTTTTACGGGGGATAATGACTATTCCATCCTGCAACTCGCCCATAATGACCGCGTAACGAGTCGCGAAGCCATCACGAACGTACTCGGTTTGCCGGGTGCTGCCCTCTCTGCATGGCTCATTGACGGCACGTTTGGACTGATATCCATCCTCTTTATTGTCATGGGCGCGCTATACGGATTGGTACTCATGGGCTGGATTCATATCAAGAACCTCAAACTATTCATCTGTTCCGCCTTCCTAATCGTATGGGGCTCCGTCACGCTCGGGTTTATCGAACTGATGACCGGATTCGATAGTTTCTTCCGCCTGGGCGGTGCCCACGGCGAATGGCTCGCCGGTTGGCTCAATAGTTATATACAACCCATCGGCATGATAATCGTCATTTTAGCCACGATTATCATCTTCTGCTTCCTGGCGGATAAGCACTTTATTGAGCACGTGAAGGCCGCTTGGAATAAGGCAGCGGGATTGAAAGGAGGAAAGGCTGAAGGGCTGAAAGGCGGAGAGGCAGAAGAGCTGAAGGACCGCGATGCTGAAGGAGAAGAGAAAGCGCCGGAACTGATTATTAATATAGAAGGAAACGAGAAAGAAGAAACAGGAAGCGAGATTCAGGTGGAGATAGAGGAGACAGGCGGAGAGGCGGAAGGGATGAAAGGCGGAGAGGCGGAAAGGCTGAAAGACGGAGAGGAGGAAGGTCAGAAAGGCGGAGAGGAGGAAGCGCCGGAGGTGGAGATAGAGGAGACGGACGAGGTGGAGCTGAGTAAACAACTCGAACCTTATGACCCCAAGAAAGACCTCGAGAACTATAAATTCCCCTCGTTGGACTTGCTCAAAGTATATGACAACGAAACGGCCCCTATCATCAACCCCGAGGAGCAACAAGCCAACGCCAACCGCATTGTCACCACGCTGCGTAACTACGGCATCGAGATAGAGTCCATCAAAGCTACCGTCGGTCCTACCGTCACCCTCTATGAGGTAGTACCTAAAGCCGGTATCCGTATCGCGAAAATCCAATCGTTGGAGAACGACATCATGCTCTCCCTCTCGGCTATCGGTATCCGTATCATTGCCCCCATGCCGGGTAAAGGAACGGTCGGTATAGAGGTGCCCAACGAGAAACCGCAAGTGGTGTCCATGCACTCGGTCATTGCCTCCAAGCGATTCCAAGAGGAAGCAAAGATGAGGCTGCCGGTAGCCATCGGACGCACAATCACCAATGAGGTGTTTATGTTCGACTTGGCCAAGACACCCCACCTACTCGTAGCCGGTGCCACGGGTCAAGGTAAGTCTGTAGGTCTAAACGCCATCATCACCTCGCTTCTCTACAAGAAGCACCCCGCCGAACTCAAGTTTGTACTGGTGGACCCGAAGATGGTGGAGTTCTCCATCTACAAACCGCTGCTGCGCCACTACATGGCCGCCATGCCCGACCAAGAGGACCGCGACATCATCATCACCGATTGTCAAAAAGTAATCAATACCCTCAACTCGCTGGTCATCGAGATGGAGGACCGCTACACGCTGCTCGCGGACGCGAACGTGCGTAACCTTGAGGATTATAATGATAAGTTCAATTCCCGTCACCTCAATCCCGAGAAAGATGTGGAGAACCTACAAACGCATAAGATGCTGCATCACCACTTCATGCCCTACTTGGTAGTGGTCATTGATGAGTACGGCGACTTTATCATGCAAGCCGGAAAAGAAGTGGAACGACCCATCCAACGCCTCGCCCAAAAAGCGCGTGCCGTAGGTATGCATATGATCCTCGCTACCCAGCGTCCAGACGTGAAGATCGTCACCGGTACCATCAAAGCGAACATACCTACCCGTATCGCCTTCCGCACCCAGTCGGTAGTGGATAGCCGTACGGTACTGGACTCCAAGGGAGCCGACCAACTGATCGGTAAGGGCGATATGCTCTACGCAGGCGGAGGAAACTTGATTCGTATCCAGTGCGCCTTTGTGGACACCCCCGAGGTGGAAGCCATCGTGGACCATGTGAGCGAACAGCAACACTACCTGCAACCCTATCAGTTGCCCGAATATGTGCCCGAAGGAGCCGAAGAACAACAAGCCGGCAGCGTGGATTTGCACCGCCTCGATCCAATGTTCGACGACGTGGCGCGGTTCGTAGTGAGCAAACAGGAGGGCTCCACCTCTCGCTTGCAACGCGCCTTCGAGATAGGTTATAACCGCGCCGGCAAACTGAGTGACCAACTCGAGATGGCCGGTATTGTAGGTCCCAACAAAGGTCCCAAGGGACGCGATGTACTCATCGCCGACATGGCGCAGCTTGAACAGTTGCTCATGCAACTACACGGGGAGGAGTAGTTGAGAGTGGAGAGTTTAGAGTTTAGAGTAGTTTAGAGTGGAATAAGCAATAAGCAATAAGCACTAATCAATCAAATAAATATTATGAACGTAATTGTTATTTCTTTACTGGTTTTGGGAGTGACGGGTCTGGTGGCCGCGGTGCTGCTGTTCTGCATTGCCCAGAAATTCAAAGTAGAGGAGGATCCCCGCATCGACGAGGTGCAAGATGCGCTGCCCGGAGCTAACTGCGGCGGGTGCGGTTTTGCCGGATGTCGTGCCATGGCCGAAGCCTGCGTCAAAGCAGACAGTCTGGACGGATTACTCTGTCCTGTCGGCGGTCAAGAGACGATGAAGAAAGTAGGATCCATCCTCGGCAAGGAGGCTGCCGATGTTGCCCCCAAAGTGGCGGTTGTTCGCTGCAACGGCACTTGCGAAGCCCGTCCTCGCACGAGCGAGTACAATGGTACCCGTTCGTGCCGCATAGAGCATAGCCTCTACGTAGGCGAGACGGGGTGCGGATTCGGTTGCTTAGGTTGCGGCGATTGCGTGGCAGCCTGTCAGTTCGGTGCGTTAAGCATGGACCCTGTTACGGGTCTGCCCGTAGTGGACGAGGACAAGTGTACTGCCTGCGGACAGTGCGTCAAGACCTGCCCCAGACACATCATCGAACTACGCAACAAAGGACCTAAGTCCCGCCGGATGGTAGTACTATGTGTTAATAAGGATAAAGGCGCGCCCGCGCGTAAGGCGTGCCTGAACGCGTGCATTGGTTGCGGCAAATGCGAGAAAGAGTGTACGTTTGAAGCCATCACCGTGGCGAACAACTTGGCTTACATCGATTTCGAGAAATGTCGCCTCTGCCGCAAGTGCGAAGCAGCGTGCCCGACTGGGGCTATCCATGCTATCAACTTCCCCCCGAGGAAGGAAGTGGTAGTGGAAAGTTGAAAGTTTAAAGTTTAAAGTGTTATGAAGACTTTTAAGATAGGCGGAGTACATCCGCAGGATAATAAAGTTTTTTCTGCCCACCGCCCCATCATTGAGTGCGGGCTAACGACCAAGGCCATCATTCCGCTGGTGCAACATATCGGCGCTCCGGCCCAACCGGTAGTCGAGAAGGGACAGAAAGTGAAGGTCGGCGAACTGCTTGCCAAAGCCGGCGGGTTCGTGAGTGCAAACATCCACTCTCCCTACTCGGGAACGGTGAATAAGATAGATAGTTATGTGGACGGTTGGGGCATGAGCCAACAAGCCATCTTTATTGACGTGGAGGGCGACGAGTGGCTGCCCGAGATCGACCGCTCCCCGAACGTGGTGCGCGAGTGTAACCTCGAACCCAAACAGATCATCGATAAGATCAGTGCCGCCGGCATCGTAGGATTAGGCGGAGCGTGCTTCCCCACCCAAGTCAAGTTAATGCCCCCTCCGGGCAAGAAAGCGGAAGTGCTGGTTATCAACGGCGTAGAGTGCGAACCGTACCTGACTTGCGACCACCAACTCATGCTCGAGCATGGCGAGGAGATTGTGATCGGTATCCAGATTCTGCTCCGTGCCTTAGGCATCCACAAAGCTGTGATCGGTATTGAGACCAATAAACCCGACGCTATTGCGCGCATGAAGGAACTAACCAACCGCGTACTCGGCATCACCGTTCAACCCCTTAAGATGAAGTATCCGCAAGGCGGCGAGAAACAACTCATTGACGCCTGTATCGGACGACAAGTGCCCTCCGGCGCACTGCCCATTGAAGTGGGTGCGGTGGTGGATAACGTGGCAACCGTCTATGCCGTTTATGAGGCCGTACAAAAGAATAAACCGCTCATCAGTCGCGTGATGACCGTAACGGGTAAAAAGATGGTGAACCCGGGTAATTTCTTGGTTCGCTTCGGTACTCCGCTGAGCGACGTAGTAGCCCTTGCGGGCGGCGTTCCGGAAGATACGGGTAAGATCATCGGCGGCGGTCCGATGATGGGTCGCGCGATGAACAGCATCGCCATGCCCGCCAATAAACGCGTGAGCGGTCTACTATTCCTGCCCGAAGCGGAGTCGCGTCGCGTAGAACCCCAGAACTGCATCCGCTGCGGTAAGTGCATAGACGCTTGTCCGATGGGTCTGGAACCC
This sequence comes from Paludibacteraceae bacterium, assembly GCA_045599545.1. Classification (GTDB taxonomy): domain Bacteria; phylum Bacteroidota; class Bacteroidia; order Bacteroidales; family Paludibacteraceae; genus Colicola. The sequence goes on from JAZRWG010000058.1 coordinate 8,136, forward strand.
TACCTGCTCGCCAAACTCAGTGAACACGAGTTGTGGGACGAACTGGAAGCGCATAACGTGATGGACTGCATCGATTGCGGATGCTGTTTGTTCACCTGTCCGAGCCACCGCCCGCTACTGGATTATGTCCGCTACGGTAAAGGACAAGTGGGAGGAATCATTCGTGCCCGTGCGGCAGCCGCTAAAGCGTAGTTTAGAGTGGAGAGTTTAGAGTTTAGAGTTGTTGAGAGTTTAACTAGTTTAAAGTTTAAAGTATGAATAAGTTAATTGTTTCTCCGGCGCCGCACGTTCATAGTGGTGACAGTGTGACCCGAAATATGCTGCTGGTGATTATCGCCCTGCTACCGGCCTTTGCGGTTTCGGTTTGCTCCTTTGGTTGGAGTACGGTGATCACCACCGCTATCAGTATCGCCGCTTGCGTTCTCACCGAGTGGGTGATCAGTAAGTTCGTCCTCAAAATCAAACCCACGTTGTGGGACTGCTCGGCCATCCTGACGGGTCTGTTACTCGCCTTCAACCTGCCGGCTAACCTGCCGTGGTGGATCGTAGTGATTGGTGCCATCGTGGCTATCGGCGTAGGTAAGATGACCTTCGGCGGACTGGGACAGAATCCCTTTAACCCCGCCCTCGTAGGACGTGTGTTCCTGCTCATCTCCTTCCCTGTACAGATGACCACCTGGCCGCGCCCCTTAGGTTTTGCAACACAGTACATTGATGCCCTTTCGGGTGCCACCCCGCTGGCCGCACTCAAGATGGCTATCAAGGGTCACGAGGCGGAAGCCATCCACCGCTTACCTGAATTATGGGATATGTTCATCGGTTATACCGGCGGTTCGCTAGGCGAGATATGCGCCTTTGCACTGATAGCAGGCGGTCTTATCCTTATTATTACGCGCGTGATAACATGGCATATACCGGTTAGCATTATCGCAACGGTGGCTGCTTTTGCGGCTATCAGTTCGTGGTGCGGTCTGGTTCCCGAGGGTCTGGACGCTTGCCATTACGTAGCCACCTCGCTGCTCTCGGGCGGCTTGATGCTCGGTGCTTTCTTTATGGCCACGGACTATGTCACCTCTCCCATGACGGGCTGGGGTAAGATCATCTTCGGTGTCGGTATCGGTGTGATCACAATGGTTATCCGCACCTGGGGTGCTTATCCGGAAGGCGTTTCGTTCGCCATCCTTATCATGAACGCTACCGTTCCTTTGTTAAACAAGATTCGCCCTGTTCGTTTTGGCGAAAATAAATAACACAATTATGAATAAATTAGCAAGTACATTTCCCAATATGGTAATCAGTTTGACGACGATTGCCATTGTGGCTGCCACAGCGTTGGCGGGTGTTTATATGCTCACCAAAACGCAGATAGAGGACCAAGCCAATCAAACCAAGTTAGCTGCCCAAGCGGCCGTGCTCAACGGACAAGAGGGTCAAGCCATCGAGGTGGAAGCCGACGGTTTCGGCGGAAAAATGAAAGTGATGGTTGGTGTTGCTGCCGACGGCACGATATTAGGGTATCAGATTCTCGAACACAGCGAGACACCGGGGTTAGGCGACAAGGCCGGTGAGTGGTTTAAGAACGCCGACAAACCGGGTCAGAATATCATCGGTCGTAAGGCAGGCAACCTGACGGTGAGCAAAGACGGCGGTGATGTGGACGCTATCACGGCGGCTACTATTTCGTCCCGCGCTTTCCTTAAGGCGATTAACTCCGCCGCACAACAAATAGACGGATGCAGCGGTGCCAGTCAAGTGGATGGTTGCGCCGGTGCCACCACCAAAATAGAAACGGAGGCTGATCATGAATAATGCATTAAAGACATTGACCAACGGTATTCTCAAGGAGAATCCGACCTTTGGTTTGGTATTAGGTATGTGCCCCACGCTGGCCACCACGACCAGTGCGATTAACGGCATGTCGATGGGTCTGGCCACGATGTTCGTGCTTATCTGCTCAAACGTGGTGATTTCTCTGCTCAAGAACGTCATTCCGGATAAAGTACGTATTCCCGCTTTCATCGTAGTAATCGCCACTTTCGTGACGGTTGTGCAACTCGTCATGCAAGCCTACGTTCCTTCTATCTACGCTACGTTGGGATTGTTCATCCCGCTGATTGTGGTGAACTGCATTGTGCTCGGTCGCGCCGAGGCTTTTGCCGCCAAGAACAGCGTGGGACTGAGTGCCCTCGACGGTATCGGAATGGGACTCGGGTTTACGCTATCCCTAACCCTCATTGGTGCCGTTCGCGAGTTCTTGGGAACGGGACATATGTTTAATCTGCCGATAGTAAACGAGCATTACGGAATGCTCATCTTCGTACTCGCTCCGGGTGCGTTCATCGTTTTGGCTTACTTGATGGCTCTTATACAGAAAGGAATGAAAAAATGATATACTTCTTGATTTTTATATCGGCCATCTTGGTCAATAATATCGTACTCAGTCAGTTCTTGGGTATCTGTCCCTTCTTGGGCGTTAGTAAAAAGATTGACACGGCCTTAGGCATGGGTGCCGCGGTGACGTTCGTGCTCACGTTAGCCACGGTCGTGACCTACCTCCTCAACCTGCTGCTCATCAAATGGGGCGTAGAGTTCTTACAGACCATTCTCTTTATCCTCGTTATTGCGGCATTAGTGCAGATGATTGAGATTGTGCTCAAGAAGATATCCCCGTCGCTCTATCAAGCGTTAGGTGTTTTCCTGCCGCTGATCACCACCAACTGCTGCCTACTCGGTGTTGCTATCTTGGTGGCGAACGGGACCTATAAACTGCCCATGGTAGGCGGTGTGGTCACGGAACCTACTCTACTGACGGGTGTGCTCTTTGCTTTTGCTACCGCTATCGGTTTCTCGCTGGCACTCATTCTGTTTGCCGGTATCCGCGAACAGCTCTCGCTCAATAACATTCCCAAGGCCATGCAAGGCACTCCGATTGCGTTGCTCACAGCAGGACTTTTGGCGATGGCATTTATGGGCTTTAGCGGGGTTGTAGGATAAAAAACGCTTTTTTTGGCACTTTTTTGCCGAAAAATTTGCGTATATGAGAAAAAAGCAGTACTTTTGCACGCTCATTTGCAGAATGGTCGCAAGATGCGACAAGCCCAGGTGGCGGAATAGGTAGACGCGCTGGTCTCAAACACCAGTGGGAAACCGTGCCGGTTCGACCCCGGCCCTGGGTACAAGAGAGAACTTTCGAGTTCTCTCTTTTAGCAAAGTCACTATCGTTAATCAGAGACTACTAAATCATGCAAAAACAGAATGTAGTTATTAAGTTTTGCGGAGACTCCGGTGACGGAATGCAACTCACGGGCAATATGTTCTCGTCCCTTTCCGCCATCTTGGGTAACGAGATCTCTACGCTACCCGATTTCCCCGCAGAGATTCGCGCCCCGCAAGGTACCTTAGGCGGCGTGAGCGGTTTCCAAGTTAATTTAGGTACGGGTGTTTATACGCCGGGCGACAAAGCCGACGTGCTGGTAGCCATGAACGCGGCTGCCCTCAAGGTCTGCACCTTAGGTAAGAAATTCAAGAACAACGCCGTCATTATCATTGATACGGACGCGTTCACGGACAAGGATCTGGAGAAAGCGCAGTATCAGACGCGGCAGTTGGACGAGGTGTTCACCGAGTTAGGTCTGCCCGAGTCGGTGCAGATTGTGCCCATTGCCCTCACGCAACTGACCAAGGAGAGCCTAAAGGACAGCGGACTGGATAATAAGTCTGTTCTCAAGAGTCGCAATATGTTCGCACTCGGCGTGGTATGCTGGCTCTTTGACCGCCCGATGGACAAAGCCATTCATTTCCTTGAGGGTAAGTTCGCCAAGAAACCCGCCCTCATTGCTCCCAACGTGAAGGTGCTCTCGGATGGTTATAATTATGGTAATAACTTAGCCCTCACGATACAGACGATTCATGTGGATTCATCGAATAAATTAGCGCACGGAACCTACACCTCTATTGCCGGTAATAAAGCTACGGCTTGGGGTTTGATTGCAGCCGCCGAGAAATGCGGCAAGCGTCTGTTCTTAGGTTCCTACCCCATCACCCCCGCAACGGATATCATGCACGAGTTGGCAGGGCGCAAGGATCAGAACGTGATGGTAGTGCAAGCCGAGGACGAGATAGCCGGTGTATGTACCGCTATCGGAGCCTCCTTTGCGGGCGACGTGGCCGCAACCACGACCTCGGGTCCGGGACTAAGTCTGAAGAGCGAAGCGATTGGTCTGGCCGTGATGGCAGAACTGCCGCTCGTAGTGGTGGATGTACAGCGAGGCGGTCCGTCCACAGGTCTGCCCACCAAGACGGAACAAACCGACTTGCTGCAAGCCGTTTATGGTCGTAACGGCGAGTGTCCGGCGGTAGTGATAGCCGCTTCCACGAGTGCCAACTGCTTTGATTTTGCTTATGAGGCGGTGAAGATAGCACTCGAGAACATGACGCCCGTCATCCTTATGACGGATACCTATCTGGCCAACGGAACGGGACTTTGGCGTGTACCCAAGCTGAGTGAACTGCCGACTATTAAACCGCAATCCGTACCGGAAGAGTTAAAGGGCAAGTATAGTGTGGCACTGCGCAATGAACATAATATCCGCTACTGGGCAACGCCCGGCATGGAAGGATATGAGCACCGTAATATAGGTCTGGAGCGCGATAGTATCAAAGGTACTATCTCAACCGATCCCGCCAACCACGAGCGAATGATCATAGCCCGTCAAGCGAAGGTAGATCAGATTGCCGATAAACTGCCGCTGTTACAAGTGATGGGGAATGAGAAGAGCGACACGCTGCTCATCGGTTGGGGTTCCACGGAGGGACATATACGCGCCGCCGCGGACGAGTTGGGTTGCGCCATGGTGCAATTCAATTACATCAATCCCCTGCCGAAAAACACCGATGAAATCGTAAAGAGATACAAGCGCGTGATCGTGTGTGAACTCAATCATGGTCAGTTCGCTTCGCTGCTTCGCTCGAAGGTGAGTGGTGTTACGTTCGAACAAGTGAACAGCATGCAAGGGCAGCCGTTCCAAGTAGAAGATATTGTTCAATCGGTTAAAAGTTTATGATTATGGAAGCCAGTCAATTTAAAAGTGATCAATATGTTCGTTTCTGCCCGGGTTGCGGCGACCACGCCATCTGTATGGCGCTGCAAAAAGCGATGGCTCAAGTAGGAGTACCCACCCATCAAACGGTGGTCATCTCGGGTATCGGTTGTTCTTCTCGTATGCCGCACTACCTCAACACGTATGGTTTCAACACCATTCACGGACGCGGCGGTGCCATCGCTACGGGTGTCAAGACCTCGCATCCCGAACTGACCGTTTGGCAGATGACCGGTGACGGCGACTGCTTAGCTATCGGAGGAAACCATTTTATTCACGAGATACGGCGCAATGTAGATCTCAATATATGCCTTTTCAATAACCGCATTTACGGTTTGACGAAGGGACAATATTCCCCGACTTCACCGAAAGGATTTGTATCCAAATCGTCGCCTTTTGGCACGGTGGAGCGTCCTTTTATCCCCGCCGAGTTGGTGTTCGGCGCAAGGGGCACTTTCTTTGCCCGCACGTTGGATGTGGATATGCCCACCACGGTGGACTGTATGGTGAAGGCCAATGCACATAAAGGAGCCAGTGTGATTGAGTGCTTGGTTAACTGCGTTATTTTTAATAATGGTACCCACAGTTGGATTGCCGACCGCGAGACGCGTGCCGAGCGCAGTATCGTACTCAAACACGGAGAGAAGATGCTCTTTGGAGCCAATAACGATAAGGGATTGGCATTGGACTACTCGACCGTTATTCCTCACCTTATTGTGGTAAGTGCAGACGACGAGCGCGTGCTCGTACATGACGCCAAGATGGAGGACCCCACCTTGCACCGCATGCTCGCGCTGATGGGACAAGAGAAATTCACGGATGTGAACAACGCCGAAGCAGAGCCCGAACTGCCGATTGCATTAGGCGTTATTCGTGACGTAGAGGCCGAGACCTACAACGAGGCTGTCAACAAACAGATTGATGACATCCGCGCCACTGCCAAAGCCAAGACGTTTGACGAACTGACGCAAACATTAGAGCACTGGGAAATGTAAAAAAAGAGGCGAAAAGTGCATTTTTATTTGCATATATCAAAAAAAAGTAGTACTTTTGTAGCGGAAATTAAAACAACTTAGTATTATGGCAACGAAAGAGACCAAACAAGAAAGAGTAAACCCGACTTGGGAAGCAGCAATGAAAACCCAAGGTAGTATCATCATTAATGATCCAGCTTGGAGAATATGAGATACATGTTAGACACGAATGTCTTTATCTATCTCGCAACGGATGTTGATTCGTTGAGTTCGGATGTTCGTGCTATATTGCAAGATTATAATAACACTTTCTGTGTTAGCGCAGAAACTACGCGTGAATTAATAGTTGGTTTTAGGAAACATAGTTTTTCTCGTAAAACATGGAAAACAAGTAGCGAATTACTAAAATCATTGGAAGAGGAGTATTTCATCGAAATATTGCCTCTTGATAAATATGTTGCTCAGACTCATGCCAAATTGCAAATTGATGAAGCGCATGGACACAACGACCCATCCGACCACATTATTATATCTCACGCAATAACGGCAAAGTTGCCTTTGATTTCCAGCGACACTCGTTTCCCATTTTATCGAAATCAAGGTTTAGAACTAATATTCAATACAAAATAAACAAAACAAACCACCCCGCCTATGATTGACCGGCAGCGTAAAGGCGATGCATGATATATAAAATATAGCGTTGTAAGCCCAACTTGATTACTTGAAAACATCGACAACTTTCAGTAATTATTAAAACTTCAAGTACGGTTTTGCACGCTCACGTTATCCGCGTGAGTTTTCTGTGCGTAATTTGAAGTTTTAAGGTAGTCGATGACCTCAAGTAATCAAATGAAGCGAGCGAAAGCCCACGCTTTTTCTATGTCTATAACTAAACATAAACATATAAAAAAACGGAGTAAGTCGAAAATCCGATGAAGAGTAGGCAAAATTTAAAACAAAAAACTTATGTTAAAAAAATTATTTTCTATTTTTGCAGCCCTGACGCTGGGCGCAGGACTGTGGGCAGGAAACACCATTACCTACACAGCAACATCCAAATTGTCTGAAACGACAGACAAGTATAAAGCCGGAATATACACTGGTGCTTTTACTGTTAGCATATCTGCTCATACGTTTAGTAATGGTACCGGTACAATTACCTTCAGTGGTGATATCACAACGATTGGAGAGTATGCTTTCGGTTATAGCACGGCTTTGACCTCCCTCACTATTCCTGACGGTGTCACTTCGATTGGAACTTATGCTTTCAGACAATGCACCGGTTGTACCTCCATTACTATTCCGGAAAGTGTCACTTCGATTGAAACTAATGCTTTCTGTTCTTGCACGGGTTTGACCTCCCTCACTATTCCTGACGGTGTCACTTCGATTGGAAAAGATGCTTTCAAGGATGTTAAAAATATAATATATCACGGCTCGGCCACAGGTTCTCCTTGGGGGGCTAAAGCTGTTAATGGTTATGTGGAGGGAGATTTTATTTATACGGATAATACTAAGACAACATTGTTTCTTTACATTGGTAAAGGAGGAGACGTGAACATTCCGGAAACTGTCACTTCAATTAAAGAAAATGCTTTCTACTCCAGCCAAGTAACCTCTGTTACCATCCCTACGAGCGTTACTTTAATTGAGGCAAATGCTTTCCTTAATTGCACCAAATTGACCTCTATTAATGTGGATGCCGGTAATACGCATTATATTTCGACTGACGGTGTCCTGTTTAATTATGCAAAAGATACGCTTATTCAATATCCGAGGGGCAATAATAGGACAAGTTATACTATTCCTACTGGTGTAACAACGATTGGATATAACGCTTTCAGGCAATGCACCAACTTGACATCCATCACTATTCCTGATGGCATCACAGAGATTGGAGAAAGGGCTTTCATGGATTGTTCAAGTTTGACTTCGGTCACTATTCCCAATTCCGTCACAACGATTGGACAGTATGCTTTCTACCAATGCTTCAATTCGACCTCAATAACATTTGGTAATAATTCGCAACTCACAACGATTGGAAATTATGCTTTTTGGCATTGCTCCAAGTTGGATTCCATCACTATTCCTAAATCCGTCACAACGATTGGAAATGATGCTTTTGCATTTTGCTCCGCTTTGGACTCGGTAATGTTTGGTAATAATTCGCAACTAACAACGATTGAAAATTATGCTTTCTCTAATTGCACCACGTTGACCTCCATCACCATCCCTGCTTCCGTCACCTCTATTGGCAGTTCCGCTTTCCGTTCTTCCACATTATTGACGGATATGTACTTGGTAGGTGAAAATGTAGCGAATCCTACTATTACTAATAACCCCTTTGACTCCCCTGCAGGCGCTAAACTGCATGTTCAATCACAAGCGGTGGCAGATGCAATAACATCAACTACGACGCCAAACAATTGGAATAGTTTTATTTGTAGTGAACAAGAACCCGAAGCCGGTAAATTCATCTTGGTAGTTGACGCCAAGCAACCCATCAAACCTGTTCAACCTGCTGAACACGGCACTCCCCAAGAATGGAAACTAACCGACACTTGGGAAGGAGAAACGGTTCCGACTAAGGATGATGATGTGGTGATAGAAGACAATTATATTGTTGTTGGTGGTGGTTCAAGCGATCCAACAAATGCAGAAGCCCTAAATATTACGATTAGCACAACAAGTAGCATACGCGTGAAGACAGGAAGCAGTCTTGTCATTGGTAATTTAACTATTGATGAATCAAAAGAAGGAACTGCCCAAGTCATTGTCGAATCCGGTGGCAAGTTGAATGTAGGTTCTATCGAAGATGCCTCAGACCTTAATATCGTTCTCGAGGACGATGGCGAGCACGGAACAGGTGTGCTACTCTTTGATCCGGAAACTCCTATGGAGGAGACCCCCGTTCAAGCCACTGTCGAACTCCGTCTCCCGCATGCACACTATGGTGAAAACTTATATCATTATAGTTATATCGGTATTCCTTTGAAACTCAATGCCGGAGATTTTACTCAATCTAATTGGGAAAGAACTCCTATTGAGAATGAAGAACCTATCTTGACAGCATTTAGGCAATGGAATGAGTCTTTGGGCTGGGAGGATGCTTCTATAAGCAATTTAGTGCCGTTCAAAGGTTTCGCTATTACCAACCAATCTACCCATGGCGTAAAATATCGTTTCAAAGGAAACCTTGTCGGGAACGCAGACCAAGAGTTGCATTTTAATAAGAATGGTTATAACTTCTTCGCCAACTCTTATACGGCTCCGATTGACATTGAAACATTACTCACATCTTTGGTGGAATCGGATAAGGTTAATGCTACTATTTACATGTTTGATGAAAAAGAAACTGTTCAATCTGTATCAGTAGGTGACGTTGACGGTTACACTACTCCGAAGTTCAGTGCTATTCCGGTTATGCAAGGCTTCTTCATTTTGAATAAGACCAACGATACCCCAACAGAAATGGTGGATTATGGAGATGCCGTTTATGCTAATAATAATCCGAACAGCCCCATCTATTATGCTCCAACTCGCGAGGCAGCAGATTTCTCCCGTGTTCATATTACAATGATCGGTGAAAGCGGAGAAGATGATGCAATGTACCTCATTGAGAGTGATGACTTCACTCCCGAGTTTGATAATGGTTACGATGTCGTGAAGTTTATCAATGCCGGTAAAATCAACCTCTTTGCCACTACTGCTCACGAGCGCCAGTCTTCTGTCTTTACAAATAACCTCAATGGTATAGTCCTTGGCTTTATCGCCAATAGCAAGGATGTAAATTACACCCTATCTTTTGATGAACTGCAAGGCAAGGTTTATGAATTGACCGATTTGGTGACGGGTACAACCACCCTTCTCGATGGTACGAAAACCTATGCGTTTACAGCGGAAGCCGGTAGTACAATAGACAACCGCTTCGTTATCTATCGTGCAAGTCAAACCCCGACCCGTATGAAACAGGTAGTTACCAACGGTGTTTCGGGTGTGTACACCATAATGGGGCAACCGATTGGAACGATGACCGATTGGAATAAACTGCCACAAGGTGTGTATATTGTTAACAAAGTAAAAGTGGTTAAATAATAGAGTATTAGTAATTACATAATGAAAGGAAAACGAATATGAAAAAGAATTATATAAATCCTCAAACAGAGATGGCTTATGCGCAGCTGCACATGGTAATTTGCGGATCATTTAAAGAACTGGAACCTGCAACATCATCTGAGGTACCAGGAACATTTCAAGCACCTAAAAATGTATAAAATTAAACAAACTCCCTCTCTCTTCCATCGCAGCCTCTCGGGGTTGCGATGGTTGTTTTTGGTCGCTGACAACTGTCAGCAGTGACATGAGTGACATGAGTGACATGATTACCTAAAACTCCTTCCCGCGCGCGATAGAGGGTTTAAAAAATCGTGTCACTTCTGTCACTCGTGTCACCCTAAAAACATAAACTTCAGCATGTGAAACATCCAATGAATAGGCAAGTGGGGGTAGGCGGGGTAGGTTATTTAGTAAATACATATACGCGCGCGAGTGTATATTAGAAAATACCGACCCCACCTCTTCGGGAGAGGGGTATATGGTGAAGCCTTCTTCCCCCATAGCACCCCCGTAGCGTCGTGGGACAGCCGTGGGATCTGCGTGGGCTTGACAAAAACACTGTCTGTCGTGCTTCAGTTAACATACCACTAACATAGCACCCACATAGCACCATGGGCTAGCGCTATGATTGTCAAGCGTTTGCATTGTCCTCATAGCGCACATGCGTCTATGAAAGGTGCTTCGATAGTGCAGCATCTACGGAGCATCTACGCAGCATCATAGGACTGACGAACCCTCAACAAATCCTCCACTCCCACTAAAAATCACTAAAAATCACAAATAAATTTGCACATATGAGAATTTTGTTGTACCTTTGCAGCCGAATTTCAATAAGTTGACTAAAAATATATCAACATATTGACTAATAATATAATGTTTTTTTGACGAGGAAGGACTAGGAGAAACGAGAAACGCAACTTTATTACTCTTTAGATAGATATTTCTCGTAATTATCCATGAATTTTTGAACCGCTTCCGATAACGGACCATAATACTCTCCGCCGGAAGCGTTTTTATGTCCACCACCACCGAAGACCTCGTGCGCAAAGACATTAACCGGTCGGTCTCCCTGCGAACGGAAGGAAATCTTGACCTTAATCTTACTACCATTAGCCAGATTTATTTCCGACGGATTGACCTTATCCTCCCGCATGAAGACCGAATAATACACATCCGAAATCTGTAAGGGCAGATTAACCAATCCTTCCGCATCGCCCGACTGGAAATTGAATTTATACAGTTCCTTGCGACTAAGGTAAATAAGTGCCGCATGGTGTTCGGGGAAAAGACGCATCTTTTGGTATAAACAGTATCCCATCAACCGCATGCGGTCGGACGAATACTGGTTGAATACCTTATTATATATATCATCCTTATTCACACCCGCAGCCACTAACTGACCCACGATCTCGTACATCTCGGGGTAGTTGCTGTTAAACGAGAAATTACCCGTGTCGGTCATCATGCCCGTGTATAAACATGTCGCTGCGCTCAAGTTTAAAGGTGCACGATTATTTGATAGTTGATAGAACAGGCGATAGACCAGTTCGGAGGCGGAGGGAGAGTGGGAGTCAATAAACGTGACAAGGTCCTTGGCCTTGGCAAAGGTAGATTGCACATCAATCGTTGCCAAATGGTGATCAACAATAAGTACGTTCTGCGTGCCGTTGAGCGTCTCCAAAATCTTATCTCCCAAGGAACCGATACGCTTGGGTTCATGAAAGTCGGTCAATATAATCAGGTCCGCTTGCTCGATGAGCGCGTCCGCCTCCTGTGCTTGCGACTCATACACCAAGTCCTCCTCCGCACCCGGCATCCAAGCGAGGAAAGAGGGAAAGGAGTTGGGGACGATGACTTTTAAGTTTAAAGTGGAAAGTTTAAAGTTTAAAGTAGATTGGAGGCAGTGTTTCATACCTAACGAGGAACCCATGGCGTCGCCGTCGGGGGACATGTGCGTTACGATGACGATATTCTTTGCTTGAGCAAAAAAAGTGGCGGCCTTTTCGACCAGTTTGGAAGATAAAATTGATGAAATCATACTGTTTTTGTTCTAAATCGGGTGCAAAGATACAAAATATTTTCCAAATATTTGTATATTTCAGAAAAAAATTGTAATTTTGCACGCATTTTGTTGAAAAAAAAGGGGAAAAGTGGAAAGTGAAAGTGGAAAGTGAGAGTAAAAGACAACAAAATTATATAATTTTATCAATATGAAAAAGTTCATTTTTAGTATGGCTGCTGTCCTCGCGATGACGAGTGTGATGGCACAAGACGAGGTCATTATGACCATTGCCGGCAAACCGGTTACCACCTCCGAGTTCTTGTATATCTATGAGAAGAACAACCAAGAAACGGGTGTTGAATCCAAATCCATGGACGAGTACGTTGACCTATTCGTTAATTTCAAACTCAAAGTGGCGGAAGCCGAAGCGCGTGGTATTGACACCACCCAAGAGTTTATCAAAGAACTCGCCGGTTACCGCGCCCAAGCTACGGGTAAGTACATGGTTGATTCGGCTGCTTTTGACAGTCTGGTCGTTATGTCTTACGCGCGCATGCAACATCCGCGCCGCGCTGCGCATATCACTATTCAATGTCCGCGCGGCAGTTCGGACTCCTTAGAGGCCGAGGCATTAGCCAAGATTGAGCAAGCCCGCGTTCGCGTTACCACCGGTTTGACGGTAACTAAGAAAGTGAAGAAAAAAATGAAGACCATCCAACAGCCCAAGGAGGACTTCTATACTGTTGCCCGCGAAGTGAGCACCGACCCGGGTGTACAGGAGAACGGCGGTGAGTTAGGTTGGATCACACCCTTCCGCTATGTCTATCCGTTTGAGGATGCCGTTTATAACACGCCCGTAGGCGAAGTGACACCTATCTTCCGCACGGCCTATGGTTTCCATATTGCCCTGATAGAGGAAGAGGGTGAAGCCAAGGAAGTGAAGGCCGCCCATATCATGAAGATGGTAGCGCGTGGTGACGAAGCTGCCGAGGCCAAACAGAAAGAAGCCATTGACGCTATCTATGAGCGCGTGATGAAGGGCGAAGACTTTGAGACGCTGGCCAAAGAGGAATCCGACGATAAGGGTTCTGCTATTCGCGGCGGTGACTTAGGCTGGTTCGGTAAGGGGATGATGGTTCGTGAGTTTGAAGAAGAGGCTTTCGCCTTAAGCGTTCCCGGTATATCCAAACCCTTCCGCACGAATTACGGATGGCATATCATTTACAAGTCGGGTGAGCGCGGTATTCAGCCCCTTGATTCGCTGCGCACACAAGTAGAGAAGAGTGTGAACCGCGACGAGCGTCATAAAGAGATGGATAAATCCTTTATCCGCAAGGCGCGCGCCGAGTATAACCTGCCCGCCGAGATGAGCGACGAGGACGTTCGCGCTTATGCAGACCAACACTTGGAGGAGAAATATCCTGAGTTCAACGCATTGGTGCGCGAGTACCACGACGGTATCTTGCTCTTTGATGTTAGTTTAGACGAAGTATGGGACAAAGCCGCGAAGGACAGTTTAGGCTTAGCGCAACACTTTAAAGCCAATAAGAAAAACTATAAATGGGACAAGCCTCACTTCAAAGGATTTCTGGTTCGCTGCCAAGATGAGGAGGTAGCCAAAGTGGCCAAAGCGATTGTAAAGAGTGCCCATAAGGATTCCGTTCAGAGTTATCTGAATCAACGCCTCAACACAGACTCTACGAAGGTTGTGACCTGTGTCTATGGTTTATGGGAACAAGGCAAGAATCCAATGGTAGATAAGTTCGGATTGGGTCAAAAAGAGACAGAAGTGCAAACCGACGAGACCTATCCTGTTGTTTTCACGGTGGGTAAGAAACTCAAAGCTCCGCAAGAATTTACGGATGTGCGCAGTCAAGTGACCACCGACTACCAAGACTTCCTTGAGAAAGCATGGATTCAAGAACTGCGGGCTAAGTACGAGGTCGTTATTGACGAGAACGTTCTCAATAGGGTTAAAGGATTGAGGATTGAGGATTGAGGAAGAAGGAGTACATAGTATTTATCGCCTTGATGGCGGTGGTGGCAGTGGGAATGCTGCTGCGCGTGAGGGTGGATTTGACCGATGACCATCGGTATAGTTTGCACCCCGCCACAAAGGCGTTGCTGGATTCGATCACCGAACCGGTAGAAGCGACTCTATTTCTGACCGGCGACTTGAATGCCGGATTCCGTCGCTTGCAGTCGGCTACGCAGGATATGCTCAACGAGTGTCAAGTTCGATCACGCCAATGGACCGTAACGACCCAAGCCGCTGACGAGCAACAGCAACGCGCCTTGACGGAGGCGGGGTACCAACCCATCCTCGTTCATGAGCGAGCCAAAGACGGGAAGATGGTGCAAACGATGGTTTTTCCTTACCTCAAACTGACCATCGGCCAACGCAGTTGCTTTGTGCCCTTGCTCCAAAACACGCAAGGACTGAGAGGAGAGCAGAACCTCAATAACAGCATTGAGAACTTGGAATATGCCCTCGCCGAGAACGTTCATAACCTACTCCAAACGAAGACCCCAAGTATCGCTTTTTTGGAGGGGCACGGAGAATTAAGGGAGAGTGAGGTTTATGATATCAGTGTGGCACTGAGCCGTTACTTCCAAATTGACCGCGGAGTGTTAGGCACCGAAGTGGGTGTGCTGGATGACTATAAAGCGGTTATCATTGCCGACCCACAAGTGGCGTTTGAAGAGAAGGATAAGTATATCTTGGACCAATATGTGATGCATGGTGGAACGTTCCTATGGCTTGTGAACGGGGTGCGGTTCGACCAAGCGGGACTGAGCGATAGAGGGATGACACCCGCTATTCCGCTGGACTTGAACTTGGAGGATATGTTCTTTCACTACGGCATTAAACTCAAACCGGCACTGGTGCAGGACTTGCAGTGCTTGAGCGTGCCGGTGATGATTGAGGCAACAGGCGACAAGCAGCAGACAGCGGGTGATTGGCAACCTATTCCGTGGTTTTACGCTCCTCTGTTACTCACCTCCCAGACCTCGGCTATCACGCGCAACTTGGGTCAAGTCAGTTCGGTTTTTGCCTCGCCCATTGAGATGACCGCAGCGCAGGATGGACTACGTAAACAAGTGCTGTTGGGCACCTCGTCGGACAGTCGTTTGATCGCCACACCGGCGAAGATAGACCTGTCGGACTTTAACGCCAATCCCGAGGAGTTCCAATATCGTTACCTCCCCATCGGCGTTGCCATAGAGGGTGCTTTCCCGTCGGCTTTTACGCACCGCCAAGCACCCCGAACGATTACCAAAGCGGGGGAGCAGAAAGCGGTTAGCGAGCCTACCCGACAAGTGGTGATTGGTTGCGGAAGTGTTATTCGCAACGAGTGGGCAAACCATCAACCCCTTCCTGCGGGATACGACCGCTACAGCAAACGCACGTTCTCGAATCGGGATTTTATCGTGCAGACGGTACTATGGTTGACGGACACGCAGAACTTGATTGATTTGAGACAAAAACAGGTGGCCTTGCGGCTGCTCAACGAACAGCAAGCCCGGTTGCACCGAAGCACTATACAAACCTTCAGCATCCTCCTGCCGGTAGCCATTTTAGCCATCGTTGGACTCGTTGTTTGGGGAATAAGAAAACGCAAATATATCGTATGATGATGAAAAAAATACTACTAAGTGCCCTCCTGATGATGAGTGCTATCAGTTGGGCGGAGAATCCCAATTTAGACTATCCTACGGATACGATTGAGGGAATCGTGTTGTACCGCTATCCGGTAGATAAGAGTATTGGTTTATACCGCGTGAGCGTTAATTTTTCCGTACCCCAACCTACCATTATTGAGTGGAATCCATTCCTCAAAGAGCGCGGATTGCAGTTTGGGGATACCCTGTATATACCGACGGGAAGACCCATTGTGGTTGAGGGAGAGGCTGCGCCTGAAAGACCGCAGGTAGAACCTGCTGAAAGGCAGATAGGCGGAGAGGCGGAAAGGCAGATTGGCGGAGAGGCGGAAAGGCAGATTGGCGGAGAGGCGGAAAGGCAGATTGGCGGAGAGGCTAAAGGATTGAAAGTGGCATTACTGCTGCCGTTGCAAGCGCAGAGTAAGCAGCGGACAGAAGCGATGGATCGGTTTGTAGATTTTTACGAGGGATGTTTATTGGGGCTCAAGGACCGGCAGGACAGCACCCGCAAGGTGGACTTATACCTCTACGACACGGGCAAGGAGGGCGATATCCTCTCGCGGTTGATGGGAAACGAGCTCATGGGTATGAATGCGATTATCGGTCCCGCCTATCCGCAGCAAGTTGCGATGATTGACACCTTTGCACAGAACCATCAGATTCCGACCTTGATTCCGTTTATCAACGAGGAGGCTTCGCCGCGAGAGAATCCGTATCTGTACTATTTCAACACCACTTCGCAGATGGATGCGGATACGTTCCTTACTTATTTGACCCAACGCGGCGAGTTGACCAACTGCGTTTTAGTGGAGGGCAAACAGGAGGATATAGCCAAGGATATTCGTTATATACGCGAGCAGATTAAAGTCCGTACACTTCCTCATACGACGACCACGCTACACGCCATCCTAACCGACTCGGTTTTCACCGCGCTACGAACGGATATAGAGAATATCGTGATTTTCAATACCACTAAGTTCGCGAACGTACAGATCTTGCTGCCGCACTTAGTAAGCGGCAAGGGAGACTGCCGCGTGAGTCTATTCAGTCTCTACGCTTGGCAAAAAGAACGCATCGTGATGCCCCAAGTGTACACTACCCTTTTTGCTACCGACAGTATTCCTCCGCTGGCACAATACGAGACCGCCTATACCACCTATTTTGGACATAAACACGCCTCTTTAGTACCCCGTTATGACCTATTGGGATACGATATAACGCGTCAGTTCCTTGATGCCATAGAGGGCAAAGAACCCACCCCCGGCATGCAGTCCGATATTCGGTTCCAACAACAAGGGACGGGCAGTTGGGTGAATACGCATATACGACTTATTCATAAATAGTTGAGAGTTGAAAAAGTATTGTTTGATATTACTGCTGCTGAGTAGTGTAATGCTCTTTGGACAAAAGCGGTTGCAGCACCCCGAAATATATTTGGGTGTGCATGGTGGAGCCGTTGTGTCCACCACGTTCTTCAAGCCGACGGTGAGTTATATGTCACCTTTCTCGAAAGGGTGCGTGATTGGAGGCGAAGCAGGACTGGTGTTTCGCTATAGCGAGCAACGTTGCTGCGGTTTGCAATTGGAACTGAACTACCTGCAACGCGGTTGGGCGGAGAAAGGAGCAAATGATTTGGGCAGTGCGAACTACATGCGTAAGTTACATTACTTGGAACTGCCGATGCTGATGCATCTCTACTTTGGCAAACCCTCTTTCCGCGGGTACGTGAATTTAGGTCCGCAGATAGGGTATTGCATTAAGGAGGAGATGTTAGGCGAACAGAACCCCGCCGGAGGCGAACAGTATAAACCCATCGACAATCGTTTTGATTGGGGTGTGGCCGGAGGATTAGGTTGCTACTACCGCACCGCCAACGCGGGTGTGTATCAGTTAGATATACGCGTGGGATACTCGTTGGGATCGGTATTTAGGAACCACACGGAGGACTTCTTCCAACAATCGAACCCCTTTACGGTGAGCGTGGGGCTCGCTTGGTTGTGGGAGTTCAAGAAAAAGTGAAAGTAAATTATAATTAGACATAATATGGGAAAAATTATTTCAATCGCCAACCAAAAGGGAGGCGTGGGTAAGACAACCACCGCTATCAATTTATCCGCCGCTTTGGCAGCGTTGGGTAAAAAAGTGCTGATTATTGATGCCGATCCGCAAGCGAATGCTTCTTCGGGATTAGGCATTGATATTCGCGAACTCAAGAGCACCATTTATGAATGTCTGGTGAACGATATTGACCCGCACAAGGCCATTCAGCACACCGAAACCAAGAACCTCGACATTATCCCCAGTCATATTGACCTGGTGGGTGCCGAGATTGAGATGCTCAATATCAAAAACCGCGAGACGTTACTCAAGAACATCTTGGGTCAAGTGAGAAACGAGTATGATTATATCTTCATCGATTGCTCGCCGTCCTTGGGTTTGATTACGGTTAACTCACTGACCGCCAGTGACAGTGTGATCATCCCCGTTCAGTGCGAGTTCTTTGCTTTGGAGGGTATTGCAAAGTTACTGAATACGATTAAGATCATCAAGTCTAAACTCAATCCCAATCTACTCATTGAAGGGTTCTTGCTGACCATGCACGACAACCGTCTGAGATTGAGTAACCAAGTTTACGAAGAGGTAAAACGTCACTTCGGGGACCTGGCTTTCAATACCGTCATATCCCGTAACGTCCGCCTCAGTGAGGCACCAAGTCACGGTCAGTCGGTCATCCAATATGACGCTTCCTGTCGGGGTGCCCAGAACTACACCGCATTAGCCAAAGAAGTAATTGCACGAAACTAAAACTATGAAAAGAATGACAGGCCTTGGGCGCGGCTTAGACGCCCTGATTGACACCTCGCGTGTGGATACTGACGGTTCGAGCAGTATCAATGAGGTGAGTTTAGATAAGATTGTTGCCAATCCGGATCAACCCCGTCGCACGTTCGACGAGGAAGCCATGGAGGAGTTGGCAGACTCGATTCGCGAGCATGGCGTTATCTCCCCCATCACGCTACGCAAGAACGAGGACGACACGTATATGATCATTGCGGGTGAGCGTCGTTTCCGCGCCTCCAAGTTAGCGGGCTTAACCACTATTCCTGCCTATATCAAGGAGGCCAAGGACGAGCAGGTGATGGAGTGGGCACTGATTGAGAACATCCAACGCGAAGACTTGGATGCCATCGAGATAGCCCTTGCTTATCAGCGGCTCATGGATGACTACCAGTTAACGCAAGAGAGAATGGCAGAGCGCATTGGCAAGAAACGCGCGACTATTACCAACTACTTACGATTGCTCAAACTGCCCGCCGAGATTCAGATGGGAATCAAGGATAAAAAGTTGGATATGGGTCATGCCCGCGCGATTCTAAGCAGTCCGTCCACGGAACAGCAACTTATTATCTACCATAAGATATTGGAGCAAGGGTTGAGTGTAAGGCAAGTAGAGAGTTTGGTGGCCAAGGCCAAAGAGATGGCCAAAGAGCGCATTGCCAAAACGCCCAATCCGTACATGCAGCAGCAACATCAACTATCCGAGCTTTTCCCAAAGCACAAGGTAAAAGTGGTGGAAGGTAAGGTAACCATTTATTTTAATAACGAGAAAGAACTGAACCAAATCATAGATACTATTCGTTGAAAAAAGCACTCGCCATAGTACTCATTATCCTCTGCTCCGTCAGCCTCTCGGCGCATGAGCAGGATAGTATACCTGTTCATTGGAAACCGGATCCCTACCGCGCGGTCTGGATGGCCGCCATTCTGCCGGGAGCGGGACAGATATACAACCGCAGCTACTGGAAGTTACCGATTGTATATGGAGGGCTGATGGGATGCGGTTATGCTATTGCGTTTACCAACCGTAGGTATGGCGACTATAAGGAAGCCTACCGCGATATTCTCAATGATGAGGTTTTATCGACAGACCCCAATCGGTCCTATAATCGCATATTGCCCAAAGGATATGACATTGAGCGAATGGGCGGTAAGGCGAAATACACCACCACGTTAGAGAATATGCAAAACGACTATCGAAGGTACCGGGATATCAGTATCTTGGCAACGATTATACTCTATGGTTTGTCCATTATTGATGCCTATGTAGATGCCCAACTCTTTGACTTCGACATATCCCCTAATCTGAGTATGAACGTAGAACCCGACATGTATTACGATGCCCTGCGCAACACCCACACGCCGGAGGTTCATTTAGCTATACGATTCTAATGGGAACGATTGAACGCACCTTTTTCTCGCTCAAGGAGGTCAAACAAATGACCGGTCTAACGGCCGCCACCTTGCGTTACTGGGAGGAGAACTTCGAGCAACTCTCTCCCCGTAAGGACGGGCATGGCAATCGGTATTACTCGAAGGAAGATATTGAGCTCATTAAGCGCATTAAGTACTTGCGCGATGAACTCAAGATAACGCGCATCGAAGCTATTCGGAACGAACTTAAACAGGACAAGAAACAAGTTGATGTGCGCCAACGTGCCACCGAGATACTGCTGCGGTTGCGTAAAGAGTTATACGATATACGGGCGAATATATAAGAACCCTTACTATATGAGAGATATTCGTTTGGACTATATTCGTATTCTTGCCACCCTAATGGTCATTACGGTACACTCTTGGTCTATTTCGGGTTTTGCCGGAACAGAATATACGCTTATAGAACATATTTATCATGCGTTTTCCTGTTGTGGAGTTCCCTTATTTTTCATCCTTTCAGGGGCACTTGTGTTAGGACATCCGATTACCTCTATTCAACAATTCTATAGCAAACGTTTTACCCGCCTACTTATTCCTTTTGCATTATGGGGAACCATCGTTTTCCTTCTTAATGTGTTGTTACATCGGTATGACGACATTACCTGTTGGCAAGATGCTCTCGTACAATTTATCCCTTATTTCCTATGTGGCAAAGTGAATGAGGCATACTGGTTTATTTACGCAATTGCTCTGCTTTACTTGTTGACACCCTTCCTTCAAAAAGGATTATCGTTATTATCCACTAAAGGATGCGTAGTTCTAATCATTGGTTGGGGAATTCTATTGATTAGTCGGCACATTTATCCCGAGTTTGTTTATGTGCCGTACACCTCTTCCCTATTAAACCCCTTAGGATTTTATATAGTAGGGTATGTGCTCTATAATCGTTTACCCGGTTTTAAGAAACAATCCAGTACAGGTCATTCCGTTTGGGTTAGCACCATTAGTAACTATACGTTTGCTATTTATTTGATGCACATATTACTTGTGCGCCCCATTTATATGATTCTCTCCCTTGGAGATAATCCTCCCGTTTGGCAAGTGGCAATCCTTCCCATCTGTGTTACAATATTTGTGTTTAGTCTTTGTTGCTGTTGCTGTTGGATTGCCTCTAAATGTTTTAAGCAAACTGCCTGGATGGGAATTGCTTAAAACATCTACAGATTTGCACACTATCCACGCTAATATTTGATACTAAACGGATAGCTCAAAACAATCAAGAAATGCGCCCAAAGGGTTTTGCAAACACCAAAATGGCGAAGCATAATAACGAAACGTTCCTTCCAGGAGCGTTTTCTTTGTTTGGAACTGACACCGGCGGTCAAGAATTTAGCAAGATATTCATTCAAATAGACATTCTTGCGCGATTGCTCTATTGCCTTGATAACCCAATCGTAGTCGGCAGAGATACGATATTGTGTATCATAAGGAACGGCCATGGAGCGACGAACGAGAATAGCTTGGTGCGAGACTACGAGTCCGTTTAACAAACTACTCTTTGTAAGCATTGTGGGTGTTTTTTTATGGTGTTCGCTGACTTTGGTTCCCGTTTCATCAATCACAGCCACTTTCCCATAAACAATATCCACCTCTTTCGTTGCTTTCTCTACGATATGGGCGAGAGTATCCGGGTTATAGATTTCATCTCCGGCATTAACGAACCAAAGGAAGTCGCCCTTAGCGCGCGCAATGCCTTTATTCATGGCATCATATAGACCCTTGTCCGGTTCGGATTGGACATGAAGACGCCCCTCAAACCGAGGTTCGAGGCGGCGAACGATATCCATCGTGCCATCCGTGGATGCTCCGTCAACGATGATATACTCGTAATCGGTACTCGTTTGGGCGAGTACGCTAAGCATGGTTTTTTCCAGCCACTGCTCCGCGTTGTAGGTGATAGTGATAACCGAAATCATGATTTGCGTTTCTTATAAATGGCCAACCCAATAAGACCCAAAAGAACTAAGCCCACCAAGAGGGATGCCATGATTGACCACCCTTGTGTTTTTATCAAAAGTTCGTCCCTACATTTAAACTCAATCGTATGACGACCGGCAGGAACCTCAATGGCACGCAAGATATAATTTGCACGAAGCACAGGAACTTCTTCGCCATCCACATAAGCTTTCCACGTCTTATAATATACTTCCGAGAAGACCGCTAACCCAGCTGCACTATTATTGCTCTCATATACAAGGTCATCCGGTGCCTTATATTCGAATAATACAATCGAGGCTTGATCATTTGTAAACGAGGTAGATTGAACTTTCGATTGCCAGCAGGTGTCTATAACGGCAATATTCCACAAATCAGCATCGCTAATGGCTTTGATTTCTTCGTTTGGATTATTGACCCATTGAATCGTATTCACAAACCACGCATTGCCCATAGCAGCAGGATTACGCTGTACGCCCTCTTGGGTTATCACATAACGAGTATTGAGCATGTTAATCACATTCATGTTGAGACGACCGCTCAGATAGTAATCAATAACATCTTGATAACGACGTAATTTGGCCGGACTATAACCACCTATTGATTTATGGTAGTAACTCGTGCGGGACTCGTTAAATGTATTGGAAGCCAGATTGAGAACGCGATAATCAGGGTCGGTGTCTTGCAAAATCTGTTGATCCGCAGCCGTGGGAGAAAGCAGTTGTTGCTTCTTAGGCACAAAGTGGTTATCATTAAGGAAACGTTTATCCACTGCCCATAAATCCGCTAAAACAAGCACCCCTATTATCGCTAATAGAACGGGTTGTTTCATCTTCGGGAATCGCAGATAGGCCCACATCACTCCAAATGAAAGAGCGATAAAAATCAACGAGCGCCAAGCATCTTGCCGCAGCATCATTTTACGGTCTATCACGAAGGCGTTCTGCAACCACTCAGGCATTTGAGAATCAGAAGCGGCAGAGAAGTTACCGGCAAGCGATGGTGCCAAGGCAAAAAGAAGACAAATAAATCCGGTTACACCCGCAGCTATATAAAGGTGTTTAGGCTGTACCTCTTTATCCACCACTTTCTTTAAAGCCATCATACCCAAGATTGCCATTGCCGTGGTAGTAATGACAAGAGCCATGGAGGGAGTACGGAATTTATTGTATAGAGGGAGGTGGTCAAACAGGAAATTATTAATCCCCGGGCAGTTTCGACCCCACGAGAGGATAATGCCTATTACCGCAGCGGCCAATAGCCACCAACGGTCTTTATCCTCTACCACGAGCAAACCCAGGAGGAAAAGGAAGCAGATGATAGCACCGGCGTAAACGGGTCCCGAAGTAAAGGGTTGATCACCCCAATACATCGGTGCATTCTGAGCGAACTGTTTAGCCGTTCCGGCACCGGCATATTTCTTCACGAGACGATAAGTCTCCGAGTTTTTACCAATCGGATAATTATTAGAAGCACCATAGTAGTTGGGAATAAGAAGTGTCATGGTTTCCGCTTTCCCATAACTCCACATGAAAGCATAGTCGCGATTGAGACCGCTTTTTTCCGCTTTGATGTCGCCATCCGTTTTTAACACCGCTCCCCCGCGCATAGTTTCTTTTTGATAATCCATGGTAGGAATCAATTTATCCGCAGCGGGTAAAATAGAGAGTACAGCTGAAGCAATCAAGATAGCCGAGGCCACAAAGAAATCCTTAACCTCCTTTGTCCAAAGAGCATGAATAAAATAAGCTACAGCGAGGCAAAGGAGCATAATAATCAAGTAGTAACTTATTTGCTGATGGTTCCAATAAACATTCAGTCCCAAGGACAAGATTGTTACGATGACACCGATAATATATCTCTTTCGATAACACAGCATGACGCCTCCAATAATCGGGGCCATCGTCGCAATAGCAAGGCACTTATTGATATGACCGGCATCAATAATAATGATATTATAGGATGCAAGAGCAAAAGCAATCGCACCAAGGAGGGACAACCATGGCGAACAGCCCAAACACAACATAAAAATGTAGAATCCTAAAAGATATAGGAACACGAGGGCTATGGTATGAGGATCCAACCCTAATTTAATGATTTTCTCTATCGTTCTAAAGATGCTATTTGATGGAGAGGTATAGGCGTAATTATGTGGCATTCCGCCAAACATACCATTGGACCAATGAGCGTATCTATCCGTTTTGTCGTGGTAAATTTTAGAATCATGCCCCATCCCCGATGCACTAATCAC
>JAZRWG010000059.1:0-44319 GCA_045599545.1 Paludibacteraceae bacterium
CCTCTGCCTACACTAATTCTGCCGTATCTGTACCCGTAGCACCCCCGTAGCATCATAGCACCTACAGAGCCTCTACGAAGCCCCCTCAGAAGATAGATTTTGTGATAATTTGTACGATTTCTCGGAAATCTACACATTTTACTTGCATATTTCAATTATTTTTAGTACCTTTGCAGCATAAATTTGATTAACTCTATGAAAAAAGGAACAATTATAACCCTTGCGGTAGTCACCATTTTAGCTGTGGCAGCAGGTGCGGCGTGGTATTTTATTCAGGCAGAAAGGCTGACAGGCGGAGAGGAAGAAAGGCTGATAGGCGGAGAGGAAGAAGGGATGAGAGGCAGGAAGGTAAAGGAAAATCAAACCAATGCCTTCGGTGTGTACGAGGCTATGCAAGAAGCTAATCCTATGCTGGTGGGATTATGGAGCGAAGATAAAAATCCTTTACACTATAAATTCTATTTAGACGATCCCTGCGATGAAGAGGGCTACTTTTGGGGCAAAGAGTGGGACGAGAAGGATGGCGTTTACGAAGAAGACCAAAGTTACCACGGCAACGGATGGTTTAAGTGGAGCAAAACAAAAGAGACCATCACGGAAATATATGTCTCCGAACAAGGAAACATGGTCGTTCCCATCGAATACCTCATCGAACAACTCAACGACACCGCCTTCGTCTATAACGAGTTCGAGGTTGCTAAAACCATATTTAACAAATCAAAGAAAGTTCCTTATCGAACCTTCCGCTACCACAAATTATAAATTAATTTCCTATGAAACGAATCCTTATCCCCCTTCTCTTGATTGCTATCAGCAGTACCATCATGGGCCAATCCATGGAGGACAAGTTTGAACAATTCAAACGCGAACAAAATGCGACCTTTGACCAATTTAAAAAGGACAAACAAGCCGAATACGACGCCTTCCGTAAGCGCGTGAACGAAGAATATGCCACTTTTATGGAGAAAGCATGGCCCGAGTTCAAAGGACAACCCGCTGTTCAGCCCCAACCGCAACCCAAAGTAGAACCGGTGATCTATGAGGAGGAAGAAGGCAAAAGGATGGAGGAAGAAGGAAAAAGGATTGCGGTGGAGCCGGAAGTAGTAGTCGTTCCCAAGCCCACACCCGCTCCGGAACCGATTGCACCTGTACAACCCAAAGAAGAAGAAAAGCAAGCTATTAAACGGACTTCCGTGTCTTTCTACGGAACGATAGTGAGCGTTAATTTCCCGGACCCCGATGGATTCAAACTCGCCTCACTGGACGAGAAGCAACTCGCCGAAGCGTGGAAACAATTATCCGATGCCAAATATGATGTCACCGTGGCGAATGTACTCGCAGTTCGTAAAAGCCTTAAACTTTGTGATTGGGGTTTCCTTAGGATGTTGCAAGAGGTGACCAACAAACATTACGGCAAGTCCAACGAAGCGATTTTTATGCAAGCATTCTTGATGACCCAATCCGGTTATCAAGTTCGTTTGGGTAAAGATAATAAAAAATTGTACTTACTCATTGCCAGCAAATATGACCTGTTTGATTATGATTATTTTACCGTTGATGGGAAGACTTTCTATGCCATCGACTGTAAAGGAATACATCTTTATGTTTGCCCCGCTTTTGTAGAGAAAGAGAAAGCCCTTTCACTTCAGATTGCCCAAACGCAAAAACTCAATCAAGAACCTACTGAGAAACGAAAACTGACCTCCAAAAAAGGATTAACAGCCTCTGTAAGCGTCAATAAAAACCAAATAGATTTTTATGATAAGTATCCGGAAGGCTACCTTAATAAAGATGTCAATACCGCTTGGGTAGCATATGCCAATACACCGATGGATCCCAAAATAAAAGAGCAACTCTATCCTGCCTTTGAAAAAGCGATTGCAAACATGAGCCAGAAAGAGGCAGTGAACCTTATTCTCAATTGGGTACAAACGGCTTTTGTTTATGAGTATGACGATAAGGTATGGGGAGGAGACAGAGTATTCTTCGCTTCGGAGACGCTGTATTACCCTTATTGTGATTGCGAGGATCGCAGTATCCTCTTCTCTCGTTTGGTGCGCGACTTACTCAATCTGCCCGTAGTGTTGCTTTACTATCCGGGGCACTTGGCCACCGCTGTTGGTTTTACGGAGGATGTGCAAGGCGACTACCTCACTTACAAGAACAAAAAATACGTAGTCTGTGACCCCTCCTTTATCGGAGCTTCCATAGGAAGAACAATGACGGGAATGAATAATGAAAAGGCGAAGATCGTGGTTTTGTGAATCAAAAAATAGGAGATAGTATTTTAAGTGTCGCAAAAGCCACTTTATCGGATCGTCAAGCAAAACGCCTAACTCAAATTTTTACAAAGTTAGACAAAGGAACCGACTACATCATCCCTGAGAAATAAAGAATTAATGCCTCACCCCATCCAACCTATTTCTTGCCCCTGCCCGAAAGATTGCCCTCAATCACACTCCCTGTTGCGCCTGTGTAGCAAACCATAGAGGAAAAGATAAATTACCCTACTGTTTAAGAAAGGAAACATTATGCCCAACAAAAACTCTACTAAATCTCGCGCAGCGTTGCTGTATGTGACAGGGCGGAAAGGAAAAAAGGAAACATTATGACCCGAAAAGAAATTGTATATAACTACCTCAATAATTACAGCATTCCGTTTGAGGAGTATGACCACCCCGAAGGGAAAACCATCGAGGAGGCTATGCGCTGGTGGCGCGAGGACGGGTCCGTACACTGCAAGAACATCTTCCTGCGTAACCACAAAGGCAACCAACATTATCTCGTTTGCTTTGATTGCCACCACGACCTCGATATTCACGACCTCGAACAACGACTCAAAGCCCACCTACAAGCAGCAGGACAACCCGCCCCCGGTAAACTGAGTTTCGCCTCTCCGGAACGAATGATGCGATACCTCGGTCTCGAACCCGGTTCCCCCTCACCCTCATAGCCATAACTGACAGGTTTGGCGGTTTCACGGACAAACGAAATATGTTCGCGAAAAGTTGTAAAAGAAGCGTAACTTGCTGATTTACAGTAATGTCACTTGCATGAGGGTTTGTGGGGATTTGAGGGTTTTGGCAGTCAAATCCTCACAAATCCTCAAATCCTCACCCTATGTCACCGTACCCTAACCCTCAACTCCCCTCACGCTATTATCTCCCCGCCAAAACCCTGTCTTCAGTGTGTCTCTATCGTTAGATGACCGAAGGGTTACCGAAGGATCACCGAAGGGTCATAGGAGGATGCCCCTCCTCGCAGGGGTTTTGCAGCCTCCACGCAGGGCTTAATAAAAACCCGATAAAAACCCGAAATTATAGCGCCGGAATATGTATTCAGCGACTGCTACCGCAAGGCTTCAATGGCGGCTTTGAGCGTGGCAATACGCGCCTGAGCATCGTGCTGCTTCTTGCGCTCCATCTCTACTACCTCCGGCTTGGCATTGGCTACAAATCGTTCGTTATTCAGTTTAGCCATCACACCCCGTAGGAATCCCTCTTGGTGAGCCAAGTCGGCCTCTAACTTTTTAATCTCCTCGTCCTTGTTGATGAACTGATCCAACGGCACAAAGTATTCGTCCGTGCCAATGATAAACGAGGAACCGGCGGATTGTCTTTCAGGCGTAGCCGATCCTTCAGCGCAGCGGTCTTGCAGCGCAGCGGTCTTACAGCGCAGCGGTCCTTCTACATGCACATTCGCCAACTTAGCCGCAATAGCACTAACCTCCACAGGCGCGATGAGCGTCAACTCCTCCTTGGGCGAGATGTTCTTCGCCGCTCTAATGGCGCGGATGTTCACTACAATCGACTTGGTCTCCTCCATTTGTGGGAGTAGGGGAGTAGAGGAGTAGGGGGGTAGGGTTGATAAACCGGAATACATAATCGTTTCACCTGCTTTACGCTCGGTGATGTTCTGCCACAGTTCCTCCGTGATGAACGGCATGAAGGGGTGGAGTAGTTTGAGCATGTACTCAAAGTATTGCAGCGTCAAGTCATAGGTCGTCTTATCAATGGGCTGACCATATGCGGGCTTGATCATCTCTAAGTACCAACTACTGAACTCGTCCCAGAACAGCTTATAAATAGCCATCAACGCTTCGCTCAAGCGGTAGTCCTTAAACAGTTTGCTGACTTCGTCTGCGGTCTTGCTGAGCATGGCTCCAAACCAATCGGTGGCCTGCTTGCAGATAGCGTCTTGCTCTTTATCAACTACCTCTAAACCCTTGACCATGCGGAAGCAGTTCCAAATCTTATTGTTGAAGTTACGACCTTGTTCGCACAGCGAGTCGTCAAACAAGATATCATTTCCGGCCGGTGCGCAGAGCATCATACCCATTCTCACACCATCGGCACCGAAACGCTCAATGAGGTCCAACGGGTCGGGACTGTTACCCAAACTCTTAGACATCTTACGACCTAACTTATCGCGCACAATGCCCGTGAAATAGACATGCTTGAAGGGTTTGTCACCCATGTACTCGTATCCCGCCATGATCATGCGGGCTACCCAGAAGAAGATAATATCCGGACCCGTAACCAAATCGGCGGTAGGATAGTAGTATTGTATTTGCTGATTGGTGATTGCTGATTGGTGATTGGTGATTTCTGCTCCATCGTTGAGGAAGAGGGAGATAGGCCACAGCCACGAACTGAACCACGTGTCGAGGGCACCTTCGTCCTGGACGTAGTTGCCTTCGGGTGCTGTTTCGCTCACCACGATCTTATCGTTGGGGTAGTTCTCCAATCCCGTCTGAGCCAATAGATCGGCGTCATAGTAAGCAGGAATACGGTGACCCCACCATAACTGACGGCTGATGCACCAGTCTTTGATGTTCTCAAGCCAAGCGCGGTAGGTGTTCTTGTACTTAGCCGGATAGAAAACGATGTCATCCTTCATCACCGGACCTAACGCGATGTCAGCAAAGTGCTGCATTTTGATGAACCATTGCAGCGATAAACGCGGTTCAATGGGCACGTTGGTTCGCTCCGAATAGCCTACCTTATTATCGTAGTCCTCTATCTTTTCTACTAAACCTAACGCTTGCAAGTCCTCCACAATGACTTTGCGGCAGTCAAAGCGATCCATGCCTTGGTATTTATCCAAATCAAACTCTTTAAACTTTAAACTTTCGTCTTTCAACTCAGAGACGTTAAGGTGCGCGTCCGCAGTGAAGATATCAATCGTTTGCAGTCCGTATTTCTGTCCCAAAGCGTAGTCGTTCACATCATGGGCGGGAGTGACCTTAAGGCAACCGGTACCGAAACCGATCTCAACATAGCGGTCCTCAATAATCGGAATGACGCGTCCCACACCGGGTACAACGACATGCTTGCCTTTTAACCATTGGTTCTTCTCCTCCTTGGGGTTGATGCAAACGGCTATGTCACCGAAGATCGTTTCGGGACGGGTGGTAGCCACTACGGCGTACTTGCCCGGTTCCTCGACTACGTTATACTTGAGGTAGTAGAACTTACTATGCTCGTCGTGATAGATAACCTCCTCGTCACTGAGGGCGGTCTGGCGTTCGGGGTCCCAGTTAACCATGCGTAATCCGCGGTAGATGAGTCCCTTGCGGTAGAGGTCGCAGAAGACACTGATGACGGCCTTGGAACGGGTTTCGTCCATCGTGAAGGACGTGCGGTCCCAGTCGCACGAGCAACCTAATTTGCGCAGTTGCTTGAGGATGATACCTCCGTGTTCGTCCGTCCAATCCCAAGCGTGCTTGAGGAACTGTTCGCGGGTGAGGTCCGACTTATTGATCCCTTGCTCCTTGAGTCGTTTGATGACTTTAGCTTCGGTAGCAATGGAAGCGTGGTCCGTTCCCGGTACCCAACAAGCGTTCTTGCCCTCAAGACGAGCGCGACGAACGAGGATATCCTGAATGGTCTCGTTGAGGACATGACCCATGTGCAGTACACCCGTCACATTGGGGGGCGGGATAACGACGGTGAAGGGTTCACGACCATCCGGCTCGGAGTGGAAATGTTTGTTATCCAGCCAATACTGGTACCATTTTTGTTCAATGTCTGTAGGATTATATTTTGCTTCCATTGTTTTTAATTTTACAAGTCATCAATACATCATTCAGCCGCATTGCGGCGTTTAAATTCCTCATTTGATTTCAAGTTTAGAAATCTCTTTTTGCAGTTTTGCCGGAATCGGTTCGCCGTCGCGCAGGACGCACTCATGGCACTTCATCTCCTTGGTGTACATGCGACCTACGCAGTAGTTACTACGGGTGCAACCGGCATGATAATGGGCGTTCTTCTCCACGTGGTGAACGAACTCAGGATCCTTGATCAGTACGTGCGCAATCTGGAAGAGTTCAAAACCCTCGTCCATGATGCGTTGGCAGTTATCGCCACTCTGCACACCGCCGACATAAATAAGCGTCGTGTCCTTGATCACTTCTTGGAATTTCTTGGCTTGCTCCATGAAATAGAGTTCCTTGAAAGGAACGGTCGGAATCATCACCTTACCGCCACCGCACACAAGGGCAGCTTTGAGCCACCACATCTTCATGGGCATGTAATAAGCCAACGTCTTAATGGGCATCGGACCGCCAAGAATCGTCATGGGCGAAGCACTGACCGTTCCACCGCTGAGCACGATGCCGTGTACCTTATGTTTGGCTATCTCTTGGGCTACTTTGATACCTTCTTCTATATCACTTCCGCGCCAGCAATCGTCCCACATGTTCGTCTTGACAATAACTGCCATGTCGTCCTTGGCGTGTTTCATGACCTCGTCTAACACCTCGTTGAGGAAGCGAACGCGGTTCTCGAAACAACCGCCGTACTGATCGTGACGATGGTTGGTGCGGGGCGAGATGAACTGCGAGATAAGGTAAGCGTGACCCGCATGTATCTCCACGCAGTCGAATCCGGCCTTGCGACAGAAATCAACCGCCTCACCGAACTTCTTCACGAGGTTATGTATCTCCTCCACTTTGAGGCGACGGTGTGGGGTAGGCGAGTAGAGGTTAAAACCGTTGCTCGCACTCACGGGCATGCAGTGGCAGGTGTACCAGTGGGTCATGTTTCCGCAGTGACCGAGTTGGATACTGGCTTTAGCACCTTGTGCGTGAATAGCGTCGGTCAGTTTCTTGAGGTCGGGCAATATCTCGTCATGGATATATAACTGTCCGTCAAAACTAACGCCGCTTAGATCTACGGCGCAATAGGCTACCGTGGTCATGCCCACGCCGCCTTTGGCTACCGATACATGGTAGTCTTCTAACATCTGGCTGGGTTTATTACCTGTGCACATGTTCTCGAACGCTGCCGAACGGATAAAACGGTTACGCAGCGTTATAGGTCCGAGTTGATACTCGGTGAATAGCTTGTTCATATCAATAAATAAACGGAATAATTCTCTTTAAACGCTTGCGATTGAACTCGTTGGGGAACTCTTTCT
Organism: Paludibacteraceae bacterium; assembly: GCA_045599545.1. Taxonomy (GTDB): domain Bacteria; phylum Bacteroidota; class Bacteroidia; order Bacteroidales; family Paludibacteraceae; genus Colicola. The sequence goes on from JAZRWG010000059.1 coordinate 7,420, forward strand.
CGTACTTGAGGTAGATGGAGTTAGCCCGCGGAACGAGGTTGCAGCAACTAAACCAGAAGAACAGCAATCCGGCAAAGGACCACGTAAGGACAGCCCAACCGAGCCATTCGGTGATCTCACCTAAGTAGTTAGCACTGGTAACAAACTTATACAAGCCTTTCTTGGGCAGATAGTGATTCGTATCCCCCGGTTGACGCAGATGCCTAATTACATGGTCAGAGTGCATGTTAATACACCAGCCGATGATGAAAATGACCACACCTACAAGGAAACGCGGATCAGTCAACCACTGTGCCGTGTACATCTCAGGGAAATACTTAGGAGCTAAATGGAAGAGCCACCAGCCTTGGGCATACCCGTTAATGAGGTTCCATGCTACACTCATGAACATAATCGCTATCGGCATCTTGCTATCGCCCTTCAGCAGGAACGGGAAGATGAACGAGCGCTGGAAATAGTGGAACTCAAAAATAAGCAGGAAAAGAACATACGGGGCGTTTTTTACCACCTGCATATGGGGATCATTGCCATAAGCGGCGACGAACCAAAGGTAGAGCACAACAATAAACACGGGTGCCTCCATAAGAAACCAGCCGATCTTGTTATTGATAGCAGGACCCCATTTCTCGGTGCGCATCTTGCCGTATCCGGCATCCACGAAATAAAGACTCACGAACACCACCAAACCGATGAGTGTCATGATGAATAAAAAGTTGTAGAAAGTAGTTAATTCCATATAGTGTTCAATTAATTTTCAGTCATTGTAAACGAAAAATCGCGCAAAGTTAATAATTTTTATTGATATATGCAAATTTATTTGCACAATTGAAAATTTTTTCGTAATTTTGCACCCAAAATTTATCAACTATGCAGCGAGATAATGAAATTTTCGACCTCATCGCCCGTGAGCGTGAGCGTCAAACGAAAGGCATTGAACTCATAGCCAGTGAGAACTTTGTTTCGGACCAAGTCTTGGAAGCTATGGGGTCGGTGATGACCAACAAGTACGCCGAGGGCTACCCCGGTCACCGTTATTACGGGGGCTGCGAGGTGGTGGACCTGAGCGAAAACGTGGCACGCGAGCGTCTCAAAAAGCTCTATAATGCCGAGTATGTCAACGTTCAGCCCCACTCAGGTGCCCAAGCGAACATGTGCGTGTTCATGGCGTGCCTTAAGCCGGGTGATACGTTTATGGGTCTCAACCTCAGTCACGGTGGTCACTTGAGCCATGGTTCGGCGGTGAACTTCTCGGGTATTGTTTTTCATGCGATTGATTATAGTTTGAATGAGAATACAGGGTTGGTCGATTATGACGAACTGGAGCGCAAAGCGCGTGCAGAGTGCCCTAAATTAATTATCGCGGGCGCGTCCGCTTACTCGCGCGAGTGGGATTATGCCCGTATCCGCAAGGTGGCGGATGAGATAGGATCGATCTTCATGGTGGACATGGCGCACCCTGCCGGACTCATTGCTGCCGGATTGTTGGAGAACCCCGTTAAGTACGCTCATATCGTCACTTCCACTACCCATAAGACGCTTCGCGGTCCGCGCGGAGGAATCATTCTCATAGGCAAAGACTTCCCCAATCCGTGGGGTAAGACAACGCCCAAGGGGGAGGTTAAAATGATGTCGGCACTCATTGATTCTGCCGTCTTCCCCGGAACGCAGGGCGGACCGTTAGAGCACGTTATTGCTGCCAAAGCGGTAGCTTTCGGCGAGGCACTGCAACCCGAGTTTGTGACCTATCAAAAGCAAGTCAAGAAGAACGCGGCCGTGATGGCGCAGACGTTCATAGAAAAAGGCTATAAGGTCATTTCCGGTGGAACGGATAACCACTCGATGCTCGTGGATCTGCGTACCAAGTACCCCGATTTGACGGGTAAGGTAGCCGAGCAAGCATTGGTCAGTGCAGATATAACGACCAATAAGAACATGGTGCCCTTTGATACCCGTTCGGCCTTCCAAACATCGGGTCTGAGGTTCGGTACACCCGCCATCACCACCCGCGGACTGAAGGAGGATAAGATGCCTTGGATTGTAGAGCTGATAGACAAGGTGCTGTCCGATCCGTTGAGTGAGGCTAATATCGCTGCCGTTCGTGCAGAAGTGAATCGTGAAATGAATCAACATCCTTTGTTCGCATGGTAAAATATAGTGCAGCTCAAGTGGCTGAAGCGTTAAAAGCCAAAGTTTCGGAACTTCAAACCAAAGGAGTCTTAAATGACCGCGTCGTTTATGTTGTGATGATGAACGGCGGGGTTTGGTTCGCCACGCATGTGTTTGATTGCATGCCGGATATGAAGAATGAGGTTTATTTCATGAAAGGGCATTCGTATAATGGTTTTATTCGGGAGCGTTTGATATGGGATTATTTTGACATCCCGAACCTTGAGGGTAGGGATGTGGTTGTGTTAGATGATATCTGCGATACGGGTAATACGTCGCGGGCGATATTGAAACAATTGCAGCATCGCAAGGCCGAATCCATTCGATTCTTTACCTTGTTGAGCCGCACCTCTACGGATACGACGGGTTTGGTGTTGGATAGTTGTATTGTTGATGATTCGGACGATTTCTTTTATGGTTGCGGCCTCGATTCCTGCGGAAATGCCGACCGCTTCCATCCTTATATTGGAGTATGCTGAGTTTAGTAACCGGTGCAAGCTCCGGAATAGGCTTGCAATACGCCACTCAACTGGCGCGAGATTATAAGAGTGACCTGCTGTTGGTCAGTAACCAAGAAGCGGAACTGAAAGCCGTAGCCGCCGACCTGCATGAGCAGTACGGTGTGAAGGTCATTGCCAAATATGCGGACCTCAGTGCCCAAGACGCGGCGGAGCAGTTGTACGCTTATTGTAAAGATAATAACTTGGTGGTGGATACCCTCATCAATGATGCGGGCGTGTTCTTCTTCAATCCCTATTGCGAGACCTCTATGCGTCGCATTGAGCTTATGCTCAATCTTCACATGGTGACGGTGGCTAAGATGTGCCGTCTCTTTGGCGAGGACATGGTCAAGCGCGGCAAGGGTTATATCCTTAATATGTCGTCCATGTCGGCATGGATGGCGATGCCGGGTATTCAGACCTATAATGCCACCAAGGCTTTTATCTATAATTTCAGTAAGTCTCTTTGGTACGAACTCCAACCCAAGGGCGTTCATGTACTCGTTATGACTCCGGGGGCAGTGGATACGGCACTGTTCGGTTTAGCACCTAACTTGCGTAAGTTAGCGGTGAACCTGACCGTTTCTATTCCGCCTGAAAAGTTAGTGAAGCGCGCCCTGCGTAAACTCTTTTATACCAAAAAGAAAGCCGACATGCCCGGTGTTATCAATCACCTGTGTACGCCTTTATTGAAGCACACTCCCGACTGGATGCTCCGCGTGGCGATGCATTATGTCGGCAAATACCAACAATAACATGAAATCTTTTCTTCAAATCTGTCAATCGCGGCGATCGATTCGGCAATATACGAATCAACCGGTGGAGCGGGAGAAACTGGAACGCATACTCCAATGCGCCCTTATGTCGCCTTCGGGCAAACGGATTAACCCATGGCAGTTCTGGGTACTCACGAACGAGGCTCAACTCCGACCTCTGGCACAATGCAAGACCTACGGCAGTGGCATGTTTAGCACCGCCATGGCGGGCATTGTGGTGGCGGTAGATGCGTCCTTGACGGATACATGGGCTTATGATGGTGCTATTGCCGCGGAACACTTGCTACTTGCTGCGGCGGACGAGGGATTAGGTGCTTGTTGGTGTCAGATAGCCGGTCGCGAAGAGTCCGAGCGTTTGGTGCGCGAGGTAGCCGGTGTGCCCGACCACCTTACCGTTATTTGTGTTATCTCGTTGGGCTACAAGAACGAAGAAAGAAAAGACTACGATTTATCCAAACTCCCTTATGAAAAAGTTCATTACTAATATCTTATCCCTCCTCCTCTACACCTCTACTCCTCTACTCCTAATCGGCTGTGCCGAACAGGGAACCAACAAGGTTTCGGCTACCGGTTCTATCTATGAGTGCTTGGTGGTGAGTAATAAGGCCGCTTATGAGTCGGTCAAACCGGTGATGGAGGCGGATATGCCTTGTCTTCCGCAGATGGAACCGTATTTTAAGGTCATGCACGTGGTGCCTTCGCAGTTTGATTCGTATTTGAAGCCTACGCGTAATATCTTGATTATAGACATTGATTCCACTCGCTATACAACACTGAAAGCCAAGGTCAGTCGTGACCTTTGGTCACATCCGCAGGCGGTTTATCGTATTCAGTCGCCTAATCGGGCGGATTTTGAAGCTTATTGGGCGGCGAACAGCGAATCGGTGCGGGAATGGTTTGTGAACGAAGAGATACAGCGTCAAACGCGTTTCTATCGTGCCTCCACGAATAAGGATGCGCGTCATATTTTGCAACGCGATTTTCATTGTGACCTCCTCATCCCCGAGGACTACACCCTCATCATGGATACCCTCCTCCTCTACTCCTCTACTCCCCTACACCTAATTTGGTGTTGCAACAACAAGGGTCCGATGCGTCGCGATATTGTCGTTTATTCGTACCCTTATCAGGACAAGCGCACGTTCAGTTTGGATTATCTGTGTCAAAAGCGGGATGAGGTCTTGGGTCAAGTGGTGACCGCCTCTGTTCCGGGATCGTACATGGGTACCGAGTACCGCATCTTCCCGCCGCAATATCGTGTCCTTCAGGCGCAGCGGTCGGACAGCGCAGTTGTCCTTCCTTATACCGCCGAACTTCGCGGCCTTTGGAAGATCTACGGGGGTGAAGCGATGGGCGGACCGTTTGTCAGTCATACGGTCTTGGATGAACAGCGGGGACAAGTAATCACCGCAGAGGTTTTCCTTTATGCCGCCGGTCAAAAGAAGCGCAATGCCCTCCGTCAAGCGGAAGCTATTCTTTACACATTGGAAATACAAAAATAGGGTAGTCTTATCCGCCTACAGCCTCTCCACTTAATCCGGGAATTCCATCAGATAGGCCTTGATAAAAGCATCGATGTCGCCATCCATTACGGCATCGACGTTATGCGTCTCGTAATTGGTGCGGTGGTCCTTCACGCGGCGGTCATCAAACACGTAAGACCGTATCTGCGAACCCCATTCAATCTTCTTCTTGCCTGCCTCTACCTTAGCAGCGGCCTGACGGCGTTTCTCTAACTCCAACTCGTACAACTGACTCCGCAAGTGACGCAGCGCGTTCTCTCGGTTCTTGGGCTGGTCGCGCGTCTCGGTGTTCTCAATCACGATCTCGTCGGGCTGACCCGTCAGCACATTGATGAACTTATAGTGCAATCTCACGCCCGACTCTACCTTATTCACGTTCTGACCGCCCGCACCGGACGAGCGGAAGGTGTCCCAACTGATACCCGCCGGATCGACCTGTATATCGATACTGTCGTCAATGAGCGGCACCACGAACACCGACGCAAAAGAGGTCATTCGCTTGCCCTGCGCGTTATACGGACTCACGCGCACGAGGCGGTGAACGCCGTTCTCGGATTTGAGGTACCCATACGCCATCTCGCCCTCAACGTTGAAGGTGACGGTCTTGATTCCTGCGGCATCGCCCTCTTGGTAGTTGGAAACGGTCACTTTGTAGTTATGCTTCTCGCAGTAACGCTGGTACATTCGCATAAGTTGCTCCGCCCAATCTTGGGCTTCCGTGCCGCCGGCACCGCTCACGATCTTGAGCACCGCGGGCATGGAGTCTTCCTCGTGGGAGAGCATGTTCTTCATCTCCAAGTCCTCCACCGCGGCCAGTGCCTTGGCGTAGGCCTCATCCACTTCCGCCTCCGTCACCAGTTCGTCCTTGCGGAAATCAAAGGCGAGTTGGAGTTCGTCCGTAGTCGAACGAACGCCCTCGTAACCCTCTATCCAACGTTTGATGGACTTGACCTTGCGCATCTGCGCTTCGGCAGCCTTGGGGTCGTCCCAGAAACCGGGGGCTTGGGTGTGCAGTTCTTCCTCCTCGAGTTGGATGCGCTTCTCGTCAATGGCGAGGTATTGCTTGAGTTTATCGGCACGAACTTGTACGTCCTTGAGTTGTTCGATTGTTATCATTGTATAGCAAATGCTTTAGTGGTTATATCGGTGGTTAGTTCGCCTTGCTCATAACCTACGGCAACAACGTAAAGTGAGTCGCCCGATTGAAGATTAGGAAACCAATCTAATACGTTTTCAGAATCATATCCCTGTGAAATAAGGCTTTCTATAAATCCGTATTCTTCATACATAGATAGAATAGAATGCAAGAAATATTCGGGATCACCGGAATAACTCTCTATCAATTCATCTTTCGGGATGTAATCCCATAAATACGGGAACGTGTCCGAGGGCTCAACATAGAGTCTGTTATCCTCCATGGATATATCAAAAGTCATTTCACGCTTGATCTCCGGTGTGGTTATGAAAGGATAAGTAATAATAGGCAAGATGGGTTCTAAAGTTATGTTACTCAAACGCATAACATAAAAAACACAAGGCGTGGAAGCCGGTAAGTATTCGGTAGAAGCACAATCGTATAAACCACGATAATAAAGGTAGTCATTATCGTAATTGATATGATTGGCATCCAAGACCGCTTTGAGGCTGTCATAATACTGATTGGTCAAGTCCACAACACCCTGTTCACCTAAACGGTTGTACATGTCCAAAGGCATGGCATCCGCTTCGTAATAGAACTCGTTCGTGATAGGCACAACCTCAAAAGTGGCCGAATGAGCACGGATAACCTTCGGAGTGATAGTGAAAGTGGATTCGGAGACGACGTCCTCTTTGTGGCAAGACGTCATCGCAAAGGCGATGAGAAGGACTGCTAACGCTGTAAGACCGCTGCGCTGTAAGATATTCTTTTTCATAACTAATCTAATTGAGAGGCGACTTTGAAAATAAACTTAATAGCACCCTTCGTGTGGGGACCATAGAACCCGAAATCATAGGTTACATCCGTGACAATACCTAATTGCTCATACAAATCGCGGAACTGCTTTTGCAAAATCTGCGAGTTGATAAAGGGCACCGTATCATCATCTTCCGAGTGGAACATATAAACAGGAGCCACCGGCGCAAAAGACTTAGGAAGGCTGTTCTGTTGCAGTTCTTGATAGAAGCGCATGGTCTCGGGTTTGGTCTTGTCAATAGCATTGGCCGTGAGCAGTTCCTTGAGGCTATTGCAACCAATGAGCGTGTTAATCTGCTTGATAGTATATTTCTTTGAATTTAACCACTCATCGTAATTATTGAGCAGTTTTTCCTTGAAGAAATAACTCATGTCAAGCGGTTTGGACATTCCAATGGACATTCCTTGAATAATCAGCGGGATAGCTGTTGGAATACCGGTAATATCTTTCTTGACACTATAATCGTACGTGCGTGCGATATCATAAGGTCCCGAACCGGCATAGTTCTTCTTGATGGGCAGAACCAGATTGAGCTCGTTCTCCAACATATACTGCACATACATCGTCGTGGCACCGCCTTGCGAGTAACCGCAAAGGATGATGCTGTCCGATTCGCACTTGAGTCCGCGTTTATGCAGGAGCGCACGGGACGCCAGACCCATGTCAATCACGTTCATTGCTGTGGTGCGGGCTTGCAAGTAAGGATGTATATGATCTACCGTCTCTCCGAAACCGATATAATCGGCAATAGCGACCGCATAACCCATCGTGGCGAATAAACCTTCCGGATTAAACGACTCCGAAGGACTCTCCTCGTTGGCACCGATGGTGTAGTGACTCACAATAATAAGGTTCTTAATCTTACCATCCTTGGGGTACATGAGTTTTCCCGACACCTTAATCGGATTGCCGTCTATGTCTTGACTCCAGTACGTTCCCGACACTTGGTGTATATTGCGCCAAAGAGCCGTCTCAAATAACCGAAGGAACATCGTTGTCAAGGGCACCGACGTGGCTTTGTTTGGTCCCACCTGCTCCTCGTCGGCCGCTAACTCCTCCAATCCGGCAAACGGATTGATACCCTCTACGTTAATATCGCCCTCCCTGTAGGGAACGAGCATCTTTCCCATATTATCATCCGAGAACTCAACATTGTACTCGATGCCTTGGGGACCGCAGGCGGTCATCGTGGCAACGATGACCAATGATAGAATGATGGATTGATGAATGATGAATTGTTGCTTTTTCATAATTAAAATCGATAACCAAAGGAAACACTAAATAAACGGGAAGCGAGCATATACACGTCCGTGGGACTGCTCAGCGAGTTTAGACCGCCTAACTCTACGGTACCAAACCAGTGGTTGTCACCCACCTGAACGCCTAAGGCCGTGAGTTCAAGCACCGGCGCGAAGGCCGTCTTCTGCCCACGGAAATTGAGTTCACTGCCGCCGTTTATGAGCAGACCCACCCCGATGCCCGAGTACAAATTAACGTACTTAGACCAGAAATAGGTGAACCTCACCTGCGGAATAAGACATATATTGTAAAAATCGGCCTTTGTCTTCAACTCGTCGGGACACTCGGTGTAGGGAACGCGGTTCACACCAGCATCCGGACAATGTTTCCAAAACACTTGCTCGTAATCGAAATTCAGTCCTGCACTCAACCACGGCTTAAAGCGGTACTGGTATGTGGCAAAGATATGCCCCGTGTACCGATAATCGCCTGTGTAATGCGTGGGGTGATACATGGCCGTTTCGAACTGCATGTCACCCCAACCAATGCGAACTTCGTGGGGGCTAAAGCAGATGCTGTCTTTGGTCATGGCACTCGCCGATAATGCCCAAAAGAGCGATAAAAAGAGAAATAAAATGCGTTTCATAACGATGTTTTACTAAATCAGCGTGCAAAATTACGAAAAAATTTGCATATTTGCAAAAAAAAGTGTAACTTTGTCGCGAATTTGTACTATACCGCAAGGTAACGCTTATGGAAAATGAAGAATTAACACTCGTTGACGAGTTGAAAACTCTGGTGGATGGCCTCGCCGAACAGACGGCTGATGCTATCATGAATGCTAAGGAACAGGTAGAGCAGTTGAAGAATCAGTTCTACCGAGTAGGTAACTTTACAGAGGAGGCGGAAAAGCAATTCCGCGAACTTCTCCAGGTCTATAAAGCCAAGCGCGCTCAGGTCACGAAAGCGACCGAGGAGCAGATGGCCCAAAACCTGCTACGTAAGGAAAACATCTTGGAGCAGATGAAAACCCTCGCTCAGGCGGAAACGGCCGACGTGATGGGCGATCTCCAAAAGATGCGCGACTTGCAAGCCGAATGGAAATCCATCGGTGCCGTTCCTCAGCCTAAAGTGCAAACCTTGTGGAAACAGTATCAGATGTACCAAGAGCAGTTCTATGACTTGGTTAAGATCAATATCGAACTGCGCGACCTCGATTTCAAGAAGAACCTCGAACTCAAGACCGTGCTCTGTGAGGCGGCCGAGAAACTCAAGGAGAACCCCAATATCGTAGAAGCCAACCGTGCCCTGCAACAGCTGCACGAGGAGTGGGCGCAGATCGGTCCTGTTGCCCGCGAACTGCGCGAGGACCTGTGGAACCGCTTTAAGGAGGCTTCCTCCATTATCAATAAGAAGCACCAAGCTTACTTCGACGAACTGCATGCCAAAGAGGGCGAGAACCTCGAGCGCAAACGGGCTATCGTGGAGCAACTCAAAGCCATTGACTTTGCTTCTTTTAAAGCCAATAAGGCGTGGGACGAGGCCTCCAAGAAGGTGGACGAACTGCAAGCCCAGTGGCGCACCATCGGTTTTGCTCCCAAGAAACATAACCAAGCCATCTACGACGAGTACCGTGCCGCGTGCGACGCTTTCTTTAAAGCCAAAGCCGCGTTCTATAAGGGACTGCGTGATACGTTCGGCGAGAATCTCAAACTCAAGCGCGAACTCATCGCCAAAGCCGAGGAACTGAAGAACAGTACCGACTGGAAAGCCACCTCCGAGGCACTCATCGAACTGCAAAAGCAATGGAAGACCATCGGTCCCGTTGCCCGTAAGTATAGTGACGAGGTGTGGAAACAGTTCTCCGAGTTGTGCGACTCGTTCTTTAACGCCAAGCGCGAACAGGAGAAGGAAACGAGAAACGAGAAACGCGAAGCGAGAAACAAGAAAGCATTTGAATCCAATGACCGCAATAAACTCGTTCGTATGTACGAGAGCTTGACCCAGCAGATCAAGACCGCCGAGAATAACATCCTCTTCTTCACCGCCAAGAGCAAGACCGCCAATAAACTGGTGGACGATATGCAAAAGAAGATCGATGCCCTCAAGAAAGATTTAGACGAACTGGAAGCTAAAATCAACGCCATCGATGCAGCTGATTGAGTATAAAAACGTAGAACTGGATCAAGCCGAGCAAGTCGTGCTCCGCGATGTTAACCTCACCATCGAGTCGGGGGAGTTCGTATACCTATGGGGCAGAGTGGGAGCCGGTAAATCGACTTTCCTCAAGTCCCTCTATGGGGCACTACCCATCGCTTCGGGGCAGGCTATGGTGCTGGATCACGATATGTCGTCCCTCCCGCGCCGCAAACTGCCTTACCTGCGTCGCCGAATGGGTGTCGTCTTTCAGGACTACCAACTCATCCCCGATATGACGGTGGAGGAGAACCTCAGGTTCGTGCTCCGCGCCACCGGTTGGAAGGACCGTAGGCTCATGGACGAACATATCCACGAAGTGCTCACGCAGGTCAAGATGGAAACGAAAGGGTATAAACTGCCCAACCAACTCTCCGGAGGCGAACAGCAACGTATCGTCATTGCGCGTGCGCTGCTCAATAGTCCCGAACTCATCCTCGCGGATGAACCTACGGGCAACCTCGATCCCGAAACGGGTAAGGGAATCATGGAACTGCTCTACAGTATCTCCAAAGCGGGAATAGCCGTACTCATCTCCACCCATAACCCCCTCTGGGCTGAGTCCTACCCCGGCCGCAAACTCCTGTTCCAGAACGGCACGATTGTTTAATGTTACTCGATGTACTATCAGAAATGATTATCGCCGTGACGGCACTCAATGGCAGTCCCGTAGCGGAAGTCGAAACGGACACGTACGCGCGTGTTCGTTTGGCGGATAGTTGTTATGTAGAGGTGGTTAGTTATCCGGATTCGTTCTTGGTAGTGGAAACGGTTTGTGTACCTATCTGTAACTCGCGCGCGCATATATATAATAAGGAGTGGCAACGTTTGCACGAAGTCACCCCTACGGTCGATTCCCAACTCCCCTTTGCCTGTTTCTCTTCCGACACCCTCGTCTGGCAGGATAATAATGAGGGAGTAGAAGAGTAGGGTTATATCTTAGCGTACGTCAGCGCAAACAGCCGCATCTGATTGAGCATGGCCATGAGGCCGTTGCTCCTTGTGGGCGAGAGATGTTCCCTTAGTTGTATATCGTCCAAGAAATAGAGTTCTGCACCCGCTATCTCGGCGGGTGTTTGATTACTGATCACCCGTATCAGCAGGGCCACAATGCCCTTCACTAAGATGGCGTCCGAGTCCCCGTGGTAGATCACTCGTCCATCCTTCATCTCGGCGGTGAACCACACTTTCGACTGGCACCCGTCAATCAGATTGAGGTCCGTCTTATCTTTTTCGTCCATCGGTTCCAACTCGTTCCCGTACTCAATGAGCAGCGAATAGCGATCGAGCCAGTCGTCGAACGCACTGAACTCTTCGATTATCTCGTCTTGGATTTGATTAATTGACATATCTGTTCGGCTATTAATTGGTCTGCCTCGGGCACGAACCCGGGGGCGTTAATGATATAATCGGCTTGGAGGTAGTACGGTTCGCGTGCCTGCAACTGGGGCTCAATGAACTGTAACAGCTCCTTCTCACTCTTGCCTTGCAGCACCGGTCGTTCGCTAAGGTCGGTGAGCATGAGCCGTTTGGCTAAGTCTTGGGCTGTCCAGCGGATATAGATACTGCTCCCCAACTCGTGGAGGCACTCCATGTTATCCTCCCAACAGGGGTATCCGCCGCCCGTGGCGTAGATCACGCGCTCGATGTTCATATCGGCAAGGTCCTCCAACACGTATTTCTCTTTCTTGCGGAAGGCCTCAATGCCGTTCTCGCGGATATACTCGGCAGGGGTATAGCCATGAATGACTTGGAAAGCCTGATCGAGGTCAGCAAACCGCCACCCCAAGGCCTCCGCCGCCATCTTCCCGGCCGTCGTCTTCCCCGCACCCATGTATCCTATTAGATAAAAAATTGACATTTTCCACTCTCACTTTACACTCAATAACGTAATCGCTTGCGCTGCCACCCCCTCTTTCCGTCCTACGAACCCGAGGTGCTCGGTCGTGGTGGCTTTTACACTCACTTGTCCTACCTCTACTCCCATGACCTCAGCTAATGTCTGTCGCATCTGTTCAATATAGGGACTGATTTTAGGTGCTTGCGCGCAGACCGTGCAGTCGCAGTTGACGAGTTCGTAACCCGCCTCCCTAACCATCTCCATCACGCGGCGAAGCAGTATCTTGGAGTCTATATCGGTAAACTCGTTTCCCTCTGTATCGGGGAAGTGATAACCTATATCCCGCATCGCCGCGGCACCGAGGATAGCGTCGCATAGCGCATGAATGAGTACATCCGCGTCCGAGTGACCTTGCAGTCCCATCTCGTAGGGCACCTCTATGCCCCCGAGCCATAGTTTACGGCCCGGGGCAAAGGGATGCACGTCATATCCGAATCCTATTCGCATCTTAACGTCTGTTATTCACCAAGTCCTTGATACCCGCTAAGTCAAATCCGAGCGTGAAGCGCATCGTGTTATTGAGCGGGTTGGTGGAAGCGGTGGTGATGGTGTAGGATACATCGAAGTTCACGATGCTCAGATGGAAACCGGCACCCACTTCGAATAAACGGCGGTTACCCTTCGTGGGGTGTTCGTAACTATAACCCACGCGAGCAAAGAACTGATGGTTGTAGGTGTACTCAATACCGGCACCCCAAATAACCTCGTTGAACTCCTCTTTTACGTTGTACTTACCCTTTTCCGAAGGAGCGTCGCAGAAGGACTGGAACAGACTCTTCACATAGGGTAGGTTATTGTACTCGTCCTCCGTGAGGGTCCATGTCTCCTTGTTATTGGGGTCGAAATGCGGACCGAGGTTGGAGTAGTACTTGGTGGGCACCATCAGTTTGGTTGCCTCCACGGAGAAACTGAGGAAGTTGTACTTATCGCACGGTAACTCATAGGTCGCACCAATGCGGAAATTAACGGGGATGTAGTTATAATGCACCTTATCCCATGTCATCTTTCCGCCTAAGTTATTCAGACCAAAACCGAGGTTGAAGTAACTCGTTCCCATCGGCACGTCAATCGGTTGCTTGTAGTACAGCGCAATGTCCGCTGCCATCGTCCAAGCGGGGTAGAGCTCTGACGAGGGCGTACCCGTGGACTGGTTGTGTCCGTTATTGATATCCGAATACAGGAAGCGCAACGCTACCGCCATGCTCACATACTCGTGCAACTTACGGTAGTAAGACAGGTCCAACGACCACTCGTTCGGACGAACGGATTGACTGAGGTCGGGCTCGGCAGCTCCGGCTTGTTGAATAAAGACCTCACCATAACTGAAGTAGGTGAAACTGGCACCTATACCTTGTACGTCGTCCCACTTGAAGTAACCGCTCAGGTAGGCCAGATCGATGTCGCCTACCAACTTACGCAACCACGGGGTGTAGTTACCTACTATTCCGCCGCGACTCTCCATATAAGCGTACTTGGCGGGGTTCCAGCGTTGGGAGTTGATGTCCGGTGCGGTAGAAGCACCGATGTCTCCTAAACCGGCGGCACGGGCATCGGGAGCGATGTTCAGTGCCGGCATAGCCGTGATAACGGGATTCATGTAATCCGGTGTGGATGTCTGACCCACAGCTGCAATCGTTGCCATGAGCAACGCACTTGCAAATAAAATCTTCTTTTTCATACTTTTTAGTTATTAGTTATTAGTTTTAGTTATTAGTCGTTAGTTTTAGCTACTTAAATCTGTTTCATAGGCAATACTCAATTAATGCACTACCATCACTTTCCCCGCTAAACTCGAGGAACCGCTGGTTGGCGATGTTATGATTACTTTATAAATATATATTCCTGTACTTATGGCCACTTGACTCATCGGAATCACCACATCCTCCGCATTGGGTTGCGTTCGGTTAAATAGCCTCCTTCCGGCATAGTCGTATAGCGTAATGTTTGTCTCTAATACCTCGTCCTGTTGGTCGTGCTCCAAGTGCAGCGTTAACTGATCCGAGAGCGAAACAGGGTTTGGATAAGCGTATATCTTATACAGCGTCGGACCCGTACCCGCGTTCACCGTGAAGCGCAGTTTTTCCGTGGACGAGTTATTCAATAAGTCCCACGCCTTAAAACTTAACTCGTGTTCGCCGTCGCTGAGTTCCGGTAAGCGGTAACTAATCGAACCGCGTTGGTAACTATCCGGTTCGGCTTCGTAGTACGTGTTCAGGTTATAGGTCATTGCGTTATCGTTATCCACCATCAGTATCAGGTCGTGCCCGATGCCCGAACCTACCGTATTAATGCCGTTCTTGTCATACAGCGTAGCGTAGAACCGCGGAGCCGAATAAGTCGTCTGATTCTCGCTTCTCAGACTATCCTCCAAGTACATCCGTATCTCGGGTCCCTCTGTATCCGTGATAATCGCCGTACTCGTGCCGCCGATGGTCAGGTCGTGGTCGTACCCGATGCCCTCTTGGTGGGTCGTCTCGTCATAAGCGTAGTACACGATGCGTCCCTTGTCGAAGTTATACCGTATATCCTTGGGTACCATGAATAGGTACTTGAAACATCCGTCTTTCGCTTGCGCCTTACCATGGAAAAGGATATTGGGATAATCCTCATAATCGTACGTCCCCACTTTCATTGTGGCCGTGATGGTCTGTTTCTTATCGTATACCGTTATGTCCACCATGCCGTTGAAGGAATGTAATGTGTCGTGAGTGGCATCGCCCACCACCGCCTCTACGGTATCTATCTCCAGTGCCCTGATCTCCGATTTGTTCTTCGTTGTGTGAACGCTTACCTCGTCCGGGAAATGGAGTCGCAACGCAGGGTCACCTAATAGGTGATAGGCTAACTTATTCATATCCGGACCCACGGCGTTCTTGGCTTGAACCAACGCTTCGCCAATCGTCATGTCGTAATGATAATCGTCCTCGTGACGGAACAGTGCCTTGCAGAAAGCCTCGTTCAGTGCTTTGTTCTGCGACGCATACACCGTTCGGGCGGCGGAAATCACGCCGATAGCACCGCCTTTCGCATTCAGTACGGCTTCCTCTGCGGCACTGCGTTTCCCCGCATCAAAGTGGGCAAACGAACAAGTGGCAAAGAACCACAACGCTTGATGGGGGTTTGTCATCGACCGAATGGAGTTGATGTTCATCATCGCCTCACTCGTGATGGCGGTATAACTTCCGTGCCCCGAGTAGTTGAGCATCAGTACCCCCGTCTGCAGGTGGTTGTCCAACTGTGTTTGGGCAACCGGATAACGCTCCGCTGTCGAACTGACCTGTTTGGGATAGACGTCGAGGTATATCTTGTCAATCACATACGCGGGCGAAGCCGCCTCCACAATCTTAGCCGGACCGTCGGCACACTCGATGTGTTGATAAGAGTCATAGTTATCCGCCATGAACAGCACTTCGCGTCGCCAACTCATCGGATTAGTATCCAAGATATAGTTCTCTAATTTATCCACTACCGCTTGCGCCTCCTCTACCGTTGTCACGGGTAGCCGACCTACACCAATCTGCATCTTGAGTATCGCTTCGTTGATGTATAACTCTTCCTCCACGCATCCGAAATAACCATCATCCGGTTCTGCCAATGTCTTCACACTTGAGTTCACCGTCTGATAGGTCAGCAACGTATTCTCACCCGATACCTTACTGATTTTGCGGTTATCGTACGTACCGTCACCCATGAGCAGCAACCAACGTGGCGCGAGTAGGGTATTATCCGCTTTGGCCTTGTCATACAGCATCTTCATGAATCGGCGATATGCCGTAGCGTCCGGTGTGCCCGAGGAGAACTCATTATATACCTGCTCGTCCGTGACTACCGCCCAAGTCATTGACTCTCTCCCTTTCCAATAGGGGTCTGCTTCATGCGCACGAGCTAACTGTTTGGCTTGCTCCACGAACGCCTTGGGCGTGATAATCACATATTGTATCCCTTGCAGCGAGTGTAGGTCTTGGTTCTCAACATCCGCCACTTTCTCCACTTCACCCCAATCTGCTGCCGTAGGATTCAGAGCGATGTACTCGTGTATGCCGTCCTCGTTACTACCCACAAACGTCAGTTCATTCCCGTTCATCGTTGTCACCACTTGCCGTATCTCATCCAATTTTGTTATATCGAGAACTACCGTCCCCGCTTTGGCCCCGCTTAGGTGATAGCGCAACGGCTGACTCGAACCCATATTCGTTGCCGTGCGGAACCGCATACTCTCGCCTTGCATTGTCAATCGGCACTCGGCTTGCATCGCTATGTAATTGAGGTAACCATTACCGTTCGCCAAACTGGATGAATAACTCACACTCACCGTTTGGTTGCCGTTACCCACCTTCGGGACCGTACGACTAAAGGTCTTCACATCTGCCATCGTGTAAGAGTCCGAACCTTTCTGCGTTTCCATCGTCAGTGACTCGTTACCTATCGTGAAAGTGAGTTGTCCCGCCGCCAAACTCATGCCTGCGGCCATTACATTCATCCTTACCGTCTCTCCTATTATATCGTGGAAAGGTAGGGTGAAGCGTTGCGTCTTGTTATTCACCAGTTCTTCGCCGTACCACTCGCGTCCGCCACCTTCTATTCCCATTACATCGATCAAGTTCACTTTATCTACCTCGTGTACTTGATAGTCTATAAAACTCGTCACCTCCGTGGCATCCTCATCCTCAATCGCGGAGAGAGGGATGAGGTCCGGTTCGTCGGTGGGACAATCGCTCAGTAGATAATAACCTTTATCCGAGTAGGGGTTACGGGTATGCTGGAAGTACGAACCGTTATAACTCCAACTAAAACTGCCTTGGGCGTAGAATAGGATTCGTTCGCCTTGACGCACGCAGCCTACTTGCGGTAGATCCTCGATGGCGGGTTGCTGGAAGTTCTGACTGAGCATAGCACCGCCGTACCCATAAACGTGCGTTGCTTCGGGGTTGAGTCCCCATTGGCGCAATTGGGTGTAACTGAGGCTATAGATGCCGGATTCGCTCACGGCTATCTTGACCCAATGACCATTTTTGAGTTTGGATTGCCCCATCGCCGGTATCAGTAGGGCGATGGTTGCTATTAGTACAATCAGTCGTTTCATTTAATTTTGCAATATAGTATCTCGTTATTATTGATCGTTCTCGTTATTATCTCGTCCCGTTGTACGGGCGTAAAAGGCTGTTTCAGTTGGATATAAATATAATCCCCTTGCCGTATCGTCATTGTCCGCGAAGCCTTATGTATCGCCTCCTCGATGGGGAGTAGGGGAGTAGGGGAGTAGGGGGGTAGGGGCCCAAATTGGCCTATCGCCAACGAGTTATCGAACGCGATGGCCTCCGTCCAACTGCCCTGTCGCTCAATGGCGGCATGTAGCCAATCGCGGGCGCAGAAGTCGAGACCTAAGGTCCACGCGTCCCAATAGCGGTTGGCGAACTTAGGGGCAATGTTCTTCCCCAGGCGGCTGATGCGGTAAACGATACAGTCGGTATAACCGATCTCGTTAGTACCATCGGGGATAAAGAACGGTTTGCGGTTGACCAGCATCGCCGAGTCGCCCTTCATCACCATCTCCGTCTTTCCGTCAATCTCTATGAATCCAATTATCTTCATTTCGCTCGTATAAACAGCTGCACGGGTGTGCCCTCAAAATCCCACCACTCCCTCAGTTTATTCTCGAGGAATCGCCGATACGGCTCCTTCACATACTGCGGCAGGTTAGCAAAGAACACGAACGTAGGCACTTGCGTGTTGGGCAGTTGCGTACAGTACTTGATCTTGATATACTTGCCCTTCGTTGCCGGAGGCGGGTAGTTCTCAATGAGCGGCAGGAACTTATCGTTCAGTTGCGCTGTGGGTATTTTCTTTTGTTTATTCTCATAGACGTGCAGGGCGGTCTCCATGACCTTGTATATCCGTTGTTTGGTCAGCGCGGAAGTAAAGATGATGGGGAAGTCGGTGAACGGCGCGATGCGGTCGCGGATAGCGGCCTCATAGGCTTTGATCGTCTTGTCCGACTTCTCTTCCACCAAGTCCCATTTATTGATGCACACCACCAGTCCCTTCTTGTTCTTTTGGATGAGCGAGTATATGTTCAGGTCCTGTGCCTCAATACCGCGGGTGGCGTCGATCATGAGGATACACACGTCGCTGTTCTCAATGGCGCGGATAGACCGAACAATGGAGTAGTACTCCAGGTCCTCGTTCACCTTCGCTTTCTTGCGTATGCCCGCGGTGTCCACTAAATAAAAATCCTTCCCGAACTTATTATATCGCGTATATATGCTGTCGCGCGTGGTGCCGGGTATGTCGGTCACGATCGTGCGCTCCTCGCCGATAAAGGCGTTGAGGATAGACGATTTCCCGGCATTGGGTCTTCCCACAATCGCAAAGCGGGGCAGTTCTTCCGTGTCTTCTTCAATCCCTTCGGGCTTAAAGCGGGCCACGACCTCGTCGAGGAGGTCACCCGTACCCAGTCCGTTCTCGGCGGAGATGATAAAAGGTTCACCCAGACCGAGCTTATAGAACTCGGGCGCACCGTATTGTTGTTCGAACGAGTCCACTTTGTTCACGGCGAGCACGGTTGGTTTCTTGGCTTGGCGCAGCAGGTGTGCCACCTCCGTATCGAACTCGGTCACGCCTTGGTTGACATCGACCACGAGCAGCACCACGTCGGCTTCTTTGATGGCGAGGTCTACTTGGCGGTTGATTTCACTCTCGAACGTATCGTCCGAGTTCACGACCCATCCGCCGGTGTCGATGACCGAGAAGTCGTGTCCTGACCAGTCGGCTTTGCCGTACTGTCGGTCGCGTGTAGTACCGGCGGTATTATTAACGATCGCCCGCCGTGTCCGTGTCAGTCGATTGAATAGGGTCGATTTCCCCACATTGGGTCTTCCCACTATTGCTACAATGTTTGGCATATATGTCTTTAAGTTTATAGTTTATACACTGTCATTGTCACCGCAATGGCACCCGCCATTGCACTCTCCATTGCAATCTCCCTCGCAATGCCCCTTGCAGTGTTTCCCGCAGTGATGCGGGTGCCTTATGGCCTCCAGTTCTTTCTCGCTGGCTTCGCGTATTTCGATGATCGTGCCTACGAAGTGCAGGTCTTCGCCCGCGAGGGGGTGATTGAGGTCGATGGTTACTTTCTCTTCCGTTATATCTATAACCACGGCATTGATTATCTGTCCGTCCACGGTGTTCATGGGAATGACGTTCCCCACATACACGCGTTCGTTATCGAACTCGCCGTCGCCGTTATAGAACAGTTTTTTATCCAGTTCCATCACGCCTTGCTCGTCATACTCGCCGTAGGCTTCGGTGCAGGGTAGGGTAAAGTCGAAGTTGTCGCCTTTGCTTTTGCCCTCCATGGCTTTCTCGAACGCGGGCAGCATCATGCCCTCGCCGTGGCAGTAGGTCAATGGCCTTTCTGCCGTAGCGCGTTCCATCAGTTCTTCACTTCCGTTCTCATCCTTCCCGTACATCTCGTACGTCAAGGTCACTACTTTTTGCTTGTCTATTATCATAATTACCACCAATTAACTGCCTTCTGCGTCGCGCCGGCGCTACTCTTATCGTACTTCAGATCGGCGAGCATGCTCGCATTCACACCGATGTGGAAGTTATAACTCTTATACGGTCCAATCGGCACAAAACTGCACGTCATCGACCAGCAGTGCAAATCTCTCACTACGTTGAACGACACGGACGCCAATTTCTTAACCTTAAAGTCGTACGACGCCGACCCCGTCACTTTCCATCCGTCACCCAGTCCGAGCGAACCGGAGAAGTTGAGCGTGTGCGTCATTCCCATTCGGTACTGCATCTTGGCTTCGTTGAAGTTCTCCGGTGTATGCGCCAGATCGTTGTAGTTCATTGTATAACTGATGGACAGCGACCACGGGAACTTCGTTTTCACGTATCCGTCTGCGCCCACTTCACCGGGTTTGCCGCCCCGTTTACTATTGACCGTCGTTCCATCCGGTCCTACCTGTATATCCTCCATATTCCCATCCTCTCCGCCTCTCTGCCCTTCTGCCTCTCCGCCTTTCTGCCTCTCCGCCTCTCCGCTCAACTTATCTATCCACCCCCGTATCACTTGGTCGCTAAACGTATAACTCAGACTGACGCCCGTACCCGACCAGTGGGGGAAGCGACCGTTGCTCCAGTACTGTTTGTTCGTTCTCACGGGCGTGCCGAACGCGTTATACTCGTACATGTACGGATCGAGGCTTGTGCTCAGGTTAATCGTGTAGTTCACTTTGGGTATCTTGATACGTAGGTTCACCCCAAAGTTATTCCATCCCATCGAGTCGGCTATGAAGTTATATCCTCCCGTAACGGACAGGTTATCAATGATGCTGTATATCTTGAAAGGCTCCTTGCCCGTTGTGTCCTTGAGGTTCTTGAGTTTCATCTCCAGGTTACTGGCGAGCGAGAAACTGAGCGATCCGCTCGCCCCGTTGGCGGCGTTGCCGTACAGTGCTCCCTCGTAGCACGAGTAGGTCTGGCGTACTAATATCGGTTCGCCGTTCTCGTCCAACTGCGGCATGAACCGCCCCGTGTTGGGGTCTTTCTCTTTGGTGAGCAACGGTTGGTCATAACTGCCGTAGTAGCCCCAACCGGATTTACCGAAGTTGGGGTGATAACTAAAACTGATGTTGGGTGTGAGTACATGCCGGAAGGCTTCCACTTTCGTGTTGGGGAATAGTTTCTTGAGGGGTGTGAACATTCCGTATATTTTGGTGGATAGACTCACGCCCACGTCAAAGTCAAATACGTTATAGAATCCCGTTGTCGTATCCTTGACCACTTTTTGCGTGGCATCGTCCCAACTCTGCCGGGTTCGGGTGAAGTACATTCGATCCGTGAGGTTAATGGACGGCGTTATACTCAGGTACTTGAACGCCATGAACGAGGCGGAGATAGGGATGCTGTGCTTGAGTCCCGTGCGCCAGTCGCGCAGGAAGTCGGTGTGCAGGAAGTTTTTTTCCTTTACGCCGTTAATCGATATTTGACCCGTTCCCGTATAACTCAAAGTTATCTTCTCGTACCATTTCTCTTCACCTACGCGTACCTTGCGCTTAAAGGGATTGATTCTACTCATCGTCACGTTGAGGCTCGGCGCGGTGAGGGATATGGTCGAGTCTTGCGTGCGCTGCTGTATGTTCGCGCTCAGTCCTATGGTCCACGGACTGTCGGGGAAACGCTGCGTATAACTGATGGACGACGCCTTCGTGTTCTGCGACGTCACCGCGGGGTTGTAGTAGTTGTTGATGTTACTGCGGTTGTAACCCGAGGTCGAGAAGTCCACCGAAGCCGAGAAGTTAGAGTAGGGGTTTGCTTTCGCGTCTTGGGTGTGGGTCCACCTCACGCTGAAGTTCGTGGACTTGGAGTAGTTGGGTAGGTCGCGTTCGCCCTCTATGTCCTGACGGAAGTTAATGCTCACGTTTCCGTTAAACCCGTACCGCTTGAGGTAGCGCGATGTGCCATAGACAGCCCACGTTCCTTTGGTGTATATATCGCCCTTTACCTCCAAGTCGCAGTAGTCGTTGATGGCGAAGTAGTAACCTATACCTTGCAAGTATAATCCGCGGCGGTAGTCATCGCCGAAGGTAGGCATGATAAGACCGCTTGAGTAGGATTGTGTGAACGGGAAGAAACCGAACGGAATGGCGAGGGGCACCGGCACTTCGCCCACCACCAGGTAGGCGGGACCTGCGGCTATGTATTCGCCCGGTTTGACTTTGGCTTTGGTCATCTGTAGGTGGAAGTGGGGATGGTCGTGGTCATTACAGGTCGTATATTTGCCGTCGGCCATAATCATCTCGTTGCCCGGCAGTTTCTTGGTCTTGTCGGAGATGATGTATCCCTCGCCCTGTTGGGTGACTACGTTTCGGATGAAACCTTTTTGGGTGGTGAGGTTATAGGTCAGTTGGTCGGACTCGTACTCATCGCCGCCGTCCTTGAACACGGGTTTGCCTTTCCATTCGTCGGCGGTGCTGTCGTAGATACCTACGGCGTGGATGAGACTGCTATCCATTACCACGCGTATATATTGGGAGTTGAGTTGCATCGTGCCGTAGTTGACCTGTCCTTGTCCGTGCAGGTGAGCCACGCCGCCGTGGGTGAGGACGATGGAGTCCTTCGCCACATAGCTGATGGGCTTATCCAGCTTCTCGGCCTTCACGCCTAAAGCTAAAACTAAAGCCATAGCTAAAACAATATTTCGCACACACGAGCGCATATACACGCAAATTAGCGTACAAAGGTACAACAAATATTTGACATACGCAAATTTATATGAGATTTTTAACTAAAAATTTGCATATATCGTGAAAAAATCGTACCTTTGCAGCAAATTTGTATGATTATGACTATACTTGAGCGAATTGCTGCTTTGCAGCAACAGGTAGCCGAATTGAAGGCTGAGAATGCAGAACAAGTGGAGAACTTGCGTATTAAGTTTTTGTCCAAGAAGGGCGAGATCTCTGCCCTTTATGATGAGTTCCGTAACGTCCCCAAAGAGGAGAAAGCCGCCATCGGTGCTCCCCTTAACGTGCTCCGCCAGTCGATGGAAGCCCGCATCAACGACCTCCGCGAACAAATAAGCACTAAGCATCAATCACTAAGCACTAAGCAGGACCTCACTCGCACGCCCGATCCTATTGAGTTAGGTACGCGTCACCCGCTTTCGCTCGTACGTGAGGAGATCATCGACATCTTCTCCCGCATCGGTTTCACGGTGGCTTCCGGTCCGGAGGTGGAGGACGACAAGCACGTATTCGGTATGCTCAATTTCGCTCCCGAGCACCCCGCCAGGGATATGCAAGATACCTTCTTTATTGAGAAAGAGGAGGGCGTTCAGAAACCCACCGACATCCTCTTGCGCACCCACACCTCCAGTGTTCAAACCCACCTCATGACCGCCTTCGCCAAGCAGATCGCCAATCAGCCTCTCAGTCCTTCAGCCGAAGAGCCCGCTCTTCGCGTGCTATGCCCCGGCCGTGTCTATCGTAACGAGGCTATCTCGGCGCGTGCGCACTGTTTCTTCCATCAGGTAGAGGGGTTGTATATTGCTAAGAACGTCAGTTTTGCAGACCTTCGTCAGGCGTTGCTTTATTTCGCCAAGGAGATGTTCGGTCCCGAGACGCAGATCCGTCTTCGTCCGTCCTATTTCCCCTTCACCGAACCCAGTGCCGAGATGGATATATCGTGTGACCTGTGTGGCGGTAAGGGCTGCTCTTTCTGTAAAGGAACGGGCTGGGTTGAGATCCTCGGTTGCGGTATGGTCGATCCCAATGTATTAGAGTCCTGCGGCATTGATAGTAAGGTGTATAGCGGTTATGCCTTTGGCATGGGTGTAGAGCGTATTGCCAACCTCAAGTACCGTGTGAAGGACCTCCGCCTTTTCTCCGAGAACGATGTCCGCTTCCTACGGCAGTTTGAGAGCTGTTAGGTTGCGAATGTTTTGCGCGCGTACGCGAACTTAACATTCGCAAAAAAAATACTAAAAATCGTAAGAAAAATTTGCATATATAAAAATAAAGTAGTACCTTTGCAGCGGATTTCGAAAGAGACCCTAATTATAACATATTTTTTGACATAAGACAGTAAACGGCTACGGACACACTACAGCTTATGAAAACCCTTTATTCAATAAGGTATTAGCGTATGTGTCACTGCTCTCTAAGATGCAGTGACTGCTTTTTTATGCTGTATGATGTCTAATGCGCATAGAGCATCCGTTTCGGTGTGCTTGTTTCTGGGAGTAGAGGAGTAGGGGAGTAGGGAGGATATAGATTGTGAAACTAAATAACAATATATGGCAAAACAAAACGAAATATTACTAATAGAGAACTATTCTGGTATGAATATAGCGTCACTTGAAAATACTATCAATGCAATAGATACATCTTTCTCGCGCATTGTCTCGCAAGCCATTAACCGCAGTCTTACTGCCCGAAATTGGTTGATAGGTTACTATATTGTTGAATACGAACAGAAAGGAAGTGACCGTGCTCAGTACGGAGCATCGGTCTTAGAGCATTTGGCGAGTAGATTAAATAGACCATCTTTATCTTATCGGAATCTGAATGTTTTTCGTCAGTTTTATCAAGAATTTCCACTTTTGGGATCGTCAATCATTGATTTTATTAGTAGTAATCCAATTCTGCAATCGCCGATTGCAGAATTAGGAGAAGGTAAAATTAGGATTCTGCAATCACCGATTGCACAATTAGATAACCCTGTTATTCCAACAGAAAAATTATTTAATTGTCTATCTTATACACATTTCGTTCAACTTCTTTCCGTTAAAGATTCTCTTGCTCGTACATTCTATGAGTACGAAGCGATTCGGGGAACATGGAGTGTTAGAGAATTAAAAAGGCAAATAGATAGCAATGCGTATTTCCGTTGTGGAATAGGTGCGTCTCCTGAAAAAATGAGCCAATATATACAACAGGGTGCTGAGCAATCATCATTGGTAGATGTGATAAAGTCTCCTTATGTCTTTGAGTTTTTAGGCTTACAAGCGAAGGAAGTAGTAACGGAAAATGATTTAGAGTCTGCGTTGATAGACCATTTGCAGGAGTTTATGTTGGAGTTGGGAAAAGGCTTTTGTTTTGAAGCACGCCAACCGCGTATTATTATTGATGATGAGTATTACTATCCTGACCTTGTCTTTTACAATAGAGTTTTACATTGTCATGTGATAATTGAACTAAAAGATGAGGCGTTTTCGCACCAAAACATTGGGCAACTGAATGCCTACGTATCTTATTATAAGGAAAATGAGAAAGGAGATAAGGATAATGATCCTGTGGGTATTCTCTTGTGTACTAAAAGTGGAAAAAAGATGGTCGAATATGCGTTGGCAGGGATGGATAATAACCTTTTTGTATCCACATATATGTTGCAACTTCCCAATAAGGAGCAACTTGAACAATTCTTAAAAGAGCAAATAAAAACTACCGCAAACTAAAAACAACAAAATATATGGCAAATAAAGAAATAAAAAAAGTAGTGTTAAATCCCAATGTGGAGGAGATACGCAGTCGCATTTACATTGTGCGTGGTGTACCCGTGATGTTTGACTTTGACTTAGCACGATATTATGGAATAGAGACTCGTGTATTGAAGCAAGCGGTTCGTCGTAACATGGACAGTTTTCCGGAGGATTTTATGTTTATATTAACTCAAAAAGAGGCTAACTTACTGTTTTGTAGTGGGTCATCACAAATTGTGATACCCCCTAATTACAATCTTGGGCAATCTTCTCCTTATGTCTTTACCGAAGCAGGTGTCGCTATGTTAAGTGCCATATTGAAATCTTCGGTAGCAGTAAGTACCAGAGTGCAGATTATGCGTGGTTTTGTGGCGATGCACCAGTATTTGGCGCAAAATGGGGCGTTGATGTATAGAATGGATAAGTTGGAATCTACGCAGCAAGAGCAAGCGGAACAACTCAAGGCTGTGATGTCAGGGGTAGATACGATCCTTACGGAGTTAGAGAATCGCCGTGATACCTCTCGTCCCAATCCTATTGGTTACGATGTTATTGCAGAAAGATATAAAAATGAAAAATAAACCCTTATTATAATTCAAAAGTATAATGAAACATTTTAACGTTTTCAAATTTATCATCGTTGCCGCCGTGGCAATGGTTAGTAGTCAAGTGTGGGGAGAAACAGCAACTATTACCTTTGCCAACCAGACATCAGGAGAGAGTGATAGTAACAAAGCCTATACTATAGAAAATTTTGTTAGCAATGGTATTACCTCTCCGGATGAGGCATTGGGTACGATAACTTGTTCTGCAACAGAAAAGTGTTATTCCGGAAAAATTGGTTATGGAATGAAGATGGGGATGGCAAGTAGTGCCGGTTCTTTTACCATATCATTTACTGCTCTTTCTAATGTAACGAAGATTGTACTTAATCGTGCTTCATATAATGACAACACCACCGCTAATATTACAGTAAAGAACGGAGAAGCAACTTTGGCAAATGAGGTTTCTACTCCTTCGAGCAGTGTAGAATTCTCGGATATGGAGATTACTGGTTTGAATATTGCCTCGCTATCTTCGCTTACAGTATCATCGTCTAAATACTGTTATATTAAGAGCATTACGATTACTTATGGTTCAACCCCGTCAGGGAAAACGGATGTTGATTTCACAGTGCAAAATGTATATACTGAAAGCACTATTACCTCATTGACAAACATCATAACCGCTAAACCTAATAATTACGACGGAACATTTACTTTTGAATCAAGTAATAACGATGTTTTTTGGATAGATGGCGATGAAGGCGTTGCGTTAACGCAGGGAACTTGTACACTGATAGTAACTGCCTCTGCTACAGGGGATTATAATGAAACAGTCAAAAATGTTGCGCTTACCGTTAATGTTCCTTCGCCAACCCCGTCCACTACTTGCACTCTTTCTTTCAACTTACCGGAGTGTGTAACCACCACTCCGGAAGCGATCACCGCCTATACGGGAAAGGTAATCAAACTCAGTACGATTACACCTGCACCGGAAGTTGATATCCCCAACTACACATTTGTGGGGTGGGCGGATGCAGCACAAACGGAACTTACCAACATCGCACCGACACTCCTAACCAAAGTAAAGTTGAATACAGACACCGAAATATATGCCATCTATCGCTATACCACCCAACAACCCACGGGAGAGTTTAAGTTGTCGTTTAATAAAGATGAAGTGGATTATTATTTTAATGGAGGAATAACCAATTCTAACAAATATGCCTCCACCACGACTACCGAGGCGACGGCATGTGCGATGGGAATAGAAGATGACACTTATCTATACTATTGGAATGGAGAGACAAAAACGTATGTGGGAGGTGATGGAGATAAAACTGATTTGGTCATAAACACAAATAAGGAATCTATTAAAGATAATAATAACTATAAATGGACTTTTACTATCACGGACGGCTTTTTATCCATTCAGAATATTGGGACAGATAGTAGAAATCTTGCGTTCAATGGTTCAGATCGTTTTGCCGCCTATAAGGCATCTACCGGAGGGAGAAAGTTTACTCGCCATGATATTAAAGAGGATATCAATCAATACACCTCTGAGGTTAAGTGTCTGAAAACCTATTCTGTTACATACGATGCGGATGGAGGCGAAACTTCTTGCGAGCACGAAACCGATTTACAAGAAGATACCGAATACACCATTTGCGAAACGGCTCCGACGCGAGAAGGCTTTGCCTTTAAGGGTTGGTCCGATGGTTCTACTACTTACCAACCAGGGGATAAAATAACCCTAATGGGAGAGAATACAACCATCACCCTCACGGCGCAATGGAATCCTATCTATACTATTAGTTGGCAAGTTAATGGGGCTGCTTGGACGGAAGGTAATCCGTCCACTACGGCAGAGAAAGACTCTGCGGTTTCTAAACTGCCGACTGCTCCAACTTTGTTGGATTGCGACGACGAGAAGTTATTTATGGGTTGGACCAATGCTGAAATCAACCAAGAGCAAGCAAAGGCACCGAGTATCCTATATACCAACCTTGCGGACTTCCCCGTGGTAAGTGGCAACGCTACCTATTATGCGGTCTTTGCTTCCGAAATAGGTGGAGACTATACGCGAGTAACAGCCGACCAAGAAGACTGGTCGGGCGATTACTTGATTGCTTATTCGAGTACTGTTTTTGCGGATGGTAAAGTAGGCGGCACGGACGGCATCGGTAAACAAAACGCTTCCGTCAATCCGGGCGATGCCTTAACCGAAAATACAATCGCCAAAGCATGGGGAGACCAATATAAAGTCACCTTTGAGGCTTGTGCAGGTGGTTATGTAATGAAAACCCAAGACGGAAACTATAACTACCAAACCTCAAATGAAAATGGTATCGCTATTTCTGCAAATCAGAGTACCGCGGCAAACAATCCGCTGACGATTACCTATGGCGCAGACTCGGTGGATATTGCTATTTCTGCCGGTGCCGCCTTCCGCTATAGTACTCAAGGTTATTTCCGATTCTACAAAAAAGAAAATGATAAACCGACGCAAAATAAGATTTACCTTTATAAGAAAACCAACATCTCGTACAGTAACTATGTTACTACTTGCCGCCAACTGGATCATATCACTTTGGTGCTCGCTAAGTCAGAGTTCCGTCAAGAGGAGCCTCGCCACCACGAGGGTGCTACCGTTACCGCTTATTATAACGATAACTCGTCTCGTGTAGTAACCGATAATTTAACGTGGACGGACGGCGAAAACGCAATCTCTGTAACTTATACCGAACGTGGAATTGAAAAATCGGATTCTCAAACGTTGACTATAATTCCAACCTACCAAGTAACTTATAACACCGATGGTGGTCTGCCTGCCGTAACGGATGCGGAGAGATATGCTGTTGGCGAAATGGTTACACTTAAATCCGGTTCGGCAAAAATGGGATATAAGTTTACGGGGTGGTCTGATAACGTAAGCACTTATCAGTCCGGAGACCAAGTCGTTATGGTTGCCGGTGGATTAACCTTCACGGCGCAATGGCAAGTGTCTTATACCTTAATTCTTCACTATGATGGTTATACCACCGATTGTGACGCTATTATTGGTGCTCTGGAGGGAGAACAAATCACTCTCCCCGCAGGCAAAGCCGTTGCCGGTAAGACGTTTGCCGGCTGGAGCGATGGTAATGGACATACTTATACCGCCGGTGAAGAATATACGATGCCGGCAAACAATGTCACTCTCACTGCTACATATTCTAATTTCAGTTTATCGGTTAGTATAAACGGACAACTTTATGCTAACCAACAAGAGGTGGCTACAACCGGTTTCTACCTGCCGGTACAAGACTCTCTCAAGGACGACAAATATACTCCCGCACCGAATAACCACCTCGTGGGTTATACGAAAACGGCTATTAACAATGAAACAACAATCACCGACCTGCCTGCTGACTTTATCCCTGCCGGTTCGGTTTATATTCCGACTACGGAGAACGAAACACTCTACGCTCTCTATCGTCAAGGAGATTCTACATATCAACTCATTAAGGATACTAAGGATTTGCGCTTGGGCGCACACGTAGTACTCGCTTCCTTCGATGAGGATTATGCAATGGGTAATACCTTTATTTCCGGACAAGACACTCTGCCCGCTATCACCGTTACCAAAGATGACGGTGCAGAAGAAACGATTACCTTTGGTAACGAGGTGCAGGAGTGGGTGCTAACGACTAGTTCACAAGCAGGGTCGAGTGCCGAATATCAAGGTACTTGGGCATTCCAACGGGCGGATAGTAAAAAACTGGCTTCTCAAAGTGCCGGTGCTGATAAAGTCGCTTTTGTAGAGCAGACAACAGTTGCCAGTAGTTTCCGTATTACGATTGATGCTTCCGGACGCGCAACGGCAAGAACTATCGGTCAGTATACACATAACACCCTCAGTATGGGTGAAAATGGCTTCTTTGCTTGCTACTTGGCGAGCCAAATGCCTACTCCCGACCTCGCTATCTATCAGCACATCGGAACGAAATATGTCACCTCTCCTACTGCTGTCTATCGCGTTAAGAGCGTAGATATGGTGAACGGCCGATTGGATAAGAATGACTATTATGCCGTCAATGATACAATTACTTTGTCTGGCTACGCTAATGATGGTTATAGTACTTCGAATCGCTATATAGTATTGGGCGAAGCAGAGCGTGATACTATTTCTAAGACAAGAGGCTTTAGGATGCCCGCCTATAATGTGGTAGATACTTTGACCAATCGCGCTAAACAAGACACCATCACCTTTATGGCTCCCGAATGCGTGATTATGAAGTCGTCGGTGAAATCACAAAAAGTAGATTGGAACACAGAACTTATTCTGCCCAAATTGGAAGCTATTAACTCGTGGAACTTTATCGGTTGGACTAAAACCGCCATTAACGATACTGCGGAAGTACATTCTGAGATATTTACTACTTATACCATTCCTCATGTAGATAGAGACACGTTCTACGCCATCTATTCTTATGACGGATTAGAGACGGAAGGCTTTGTACTCAGTACAGTCAATAACGGGACAACTTACTATTTAGGTAGTTATGTCTCCGGTTCGGATAATTATTACTTCTCTGTCACAACCGATAAAGGGCAAGCTCTTACACTTTATCTTGATGACAATAAACTTTATTATTTGGATGGAGGAGTTAAGAAATATCTGCGAGCCAATTATTCATCCTCTTCCTACAGCATTCGTATTGAAGAAGAAACAAATAAAGCGAGCGCCTCAGATTGGACGATTACAACCAACGATAATGGTACAACAACCTTGTCTTGCACGGTAAATGATCAAACACGTAAATTGCAGTTATATAACAATAACCGCTATTCAATTTACACTAACACAAACGACCCCGTCAAGGAGAAGGCTCCCTCTTACACCACCAATCCCGTTTGCGATGAATATATTCACTACTTCGTTTCGGATGCGGAGGACGCAGACCCCGAGTTCTCCTACAAATTGGGCAACGATGGTAAGGCAGCTCAATATTATCCGCAAAACGGATGCGCTACTAAGCGCTTTATAGGGTGGAGCGAGACGAAGGTGAGTGATTTGCAACAGTCCGCACCCGCGATGGTGGATGTCGCTACACAAACCTACGATCATACCCAAAACCTCTATGCTGTTTATGCTGCGGAGAATGGTGGCAAGATTACGAGTGAGTATGATAGAAATATCATAGAAAGTATTAGCGACTTGTCTTACTTCAAGACCGAACAAGATAGCGGAATGGCGAGTCTCAACACACGCTACACCTTCCATAATGCGAAATTTCATGTTTCTGCTTCTGCTTATTTTATCCGCTTAACCAAAGGCTCAGGAGTGGATACTTCTTATATCACCACATCTCTCATCCGCGGACTGAAACAAATACAAGTGAGATATAATACTAGCAATATTAAACCGCTTGTTTATATCAGTTCTGATGGCACGGAGTGGACAAATTTAAAATTATCAGGGTCTGGTGAAACTCATACTGCCACTCCTACAACTCCTGGTGATTATTATGTTGCTTATTGCATAGAAAAAAGTACAAGTTCAAGTAAGTCCTATTCGGATATATCTACACTTACTTACTCGGTGATTAGTCCTAATCGCTATTGGCTCTCCGACTACTCGACGAACTGCACTGTTGCAGAAACGGCAACGATAAGTTTCAAGAACTCGGATGACTCGCAAGCAGAAGACCCAATAGCAGCAAATCCCGTTGGTCAAGTAATCACCTTGCCGACACCGAAGATGGAGGGTAAACACTTTGACTATTGGATCATCAATGAAGTTCAGTATGCCGCCGGCGACGAATACAAACTCTCGCACGGCGTAACCGCTACCGCCTCTTGGTCGGATCCGCAACTGACTTGCGATGTCGAGACCCTCTACGTTGCTTCCGCTAAGGGAATAACCAACCGCTCGTCGATGGTGGCTCATATCTCTTGCCCCGAGATAACGACGGGAACGCTGGAGACACCTGCGGATATAGACCAAAACAATGGCAAACTGCATTTTATCCTCGAAAATGCTACCGCTACTGAAGATGGACTGAATGCAACTCTTATGGTAGAATACACCGGAAAAACAGCTACTACAATGGCTGATAAACAAGTAACTCTTACCATCGGAAGTGTTTCCACTACCATTACAGTGAGTTGTGCTTTACTGCCCGACCAATTCGTTATCGCTCACCAAGGTTCGGATAATAAGTGGTACGCCCTACCGGCAGATATAACCGCTTTTGGTACTTATAAAGGTTATGAAATCACGGTGAATAATAATAATGAGGCTACTGCTCCACAAAATGCCGTTTATCGCCTCGGTGCCGGTCAAGATGCAACAGCCATTCGATTGATGGCAGATACCCTCGCTCTAATGACCAGCGCTACTGCCAGTGCAAAAACGAAGATTAAGGTCGGTACTGATACTCTCAATACCCTCTCTTACTGGAAAATAGTGACGGATAATGATAACACTATCGCCTTGGTCAATACAGCAGCCAATAATAGTCTCAAGTTCAATAACGATAATAAATTCGGAATGTACGCTACCGGAACTTCTAACGATTCGCTCCTCCACATATTCAAGGTGACAACAACTATTGCTACTATCCCAATCGAAACAATGAATTGGACGGAGAATAGCTTCTCGTTTATTCCAAGTACGACGATGTCTATCCCTGCAAATAATGAGTTCCGCCTTCGCGTCAATGATGAGGATGTAGCAACGGCTACTTGCACTGCTCACAATGCACTTTATGACGTGACCTCTTCTACTACGTTTGGCGCCCAGAAATTAGTTCAACTACAATGGTACAATAATAACACCTTAGTGGCTACCGCTTCTGCAATAACGCCATTGCGCTTAACGGCGAATGTTACCTTAGCGAATATCTTAGGCTGTGATACATTAGACGCCAAGTCCCTTGATATCATAGTGACTTCGGGTATCCTCACCGTAGATGCGAAGGCTACCATTCATAACCTCGACATCTATCCGGGTGCGACCGTGGCTATTACAAACGATACACTGACCGCTACTACACTCAGTTTCCACGGCGGACTGACTTCTACGGAAAGCAATTACGACTACGATGTGCCCAGACTCTATATCCAAAAAGAATATTGCACTACTGCTCCCGGATATTTAAAGAAGAACGCGCGTATATACTATTACCTCAATGTGAATGCGGATAACTATTATCCCTTCACCGTTCCCTTCAAGACGACCGGAGCAAATATCCGCTATGCATCACGACCCAATACGGAAATCCAATCCATTTGGGGTAACGCGATAGTGATTTCTCAGTACAATGGTGAGGCTCGCGGTAAAGGTGAAGCAACCACTACTAAGTATTGGAAAGACCTGTCTTATAATAATGACCTAAATCCGGGAGTAGGATATATCATTACCGCTAAGAAACTCAAGGGCGAACCTTATGCTGCCCTGCGTATCATGATGATGGCAAGCGATATTGACGCCACGACCGACGCTGTGTCCGTAGGCGCTTGGGGTGTGGATGACGACAAGATAGCTTGGTACAACAAGGGTTGGAACTATATCGCTAACCCCTATACGGCAATGCTGACCGGTAGCGTGGACGAAGGACATCACGCTATCCAATCGGGTACCGACGTGCGCTATGCTACTATCCCTTCGCCCACGGTGGATGGTTACGACCAAGTGCCCATCGAAGAGGCAGAACTCAAACCCTTCTACGGATTCTTTATCCAAGCTGGCGCAACCGGAGACTACAACTTCGTGAAGAATAATCTTCACTCCGTTCCTGCTTACCTCCTTGCCGAGGAGAAACCCGAACAGGAGGCTTATATCAACCTCGAGGGCGCAACCATGCACGACCGCTTCGGACTCATTGTTGGACAGCGCCACAGCGACGACTACGAGATCAATGCCGACCTAAGCAAAGAACTTGGAACCGCCAACGACCTGCGCGCTTGGCTCATGTCCGGTGATATGAAGATGGCATACCTCGCTGTTGATGACGAAACAGCCGCAACCCTTATTCCGCTCAACCTCCGCACTCCCGCCGAAAGCGAATATACCTTCTCCCTCCGCGAGTCGAGTAGGGTAGATGACCTCGAATCACTCTTCCTCTATGATTACGAAACGGGAAGTGTCACGAACCTGCTCTATAACGATTACACCTTCTCCGCTCCCGCCGGAGCCGTTGAGAAACGCTTCGCTCTTAATGCTATACGTGCCGCACACGCTCCAACAGAGTTGGGTGAACAGACAGATAGACTGAGAGGTAGAGGCGATCCACCATATAAACGATTGAAAGATGGACATATCTATATTATCGTTAATAGCGCCATCTATAACGCAGAAGGAAAGGAGGTACGCAAATGAAAACGCTCCTTCTTATCCTGCTGCAAATCAGTCTGACATTACCCAACTCAACTCCGGAACAGTTATACACCACCTCCGAGGATTACTACCAAACCACCGGCTACCGCGCAAGCGGACCGAATCGCACTCCGCAAGGCAATGACGATGGCTGGGACTTTGACGAAGACGAAACCCTGCCCGACAAACCCGAAGGACCCATGCCCATCGGCAATGGCGTGTGGGTACTGCTACTCCTCGCTGCCGCTTACGGCGTGATTAGGAGTATTACACGACAAGAACCATAGATGCTATAGATGCTATAGACGCTATAGTCGCTATAGTTGCTATAGACGCTATAGGAAACAAAAACTAACTAGAGATATGAAAAAACTATTTTTTACGCTGCTGTTAGCAGCCATTAACATCAACGCCTTTGCCGTTGATAATGAGTACTACAAAGACCTCGACGGCGAATCCGGCGCAGAACTCGTTGCCGCCGTACAAAAAGTGCTGCGCGATAACCTAAAAGGTACTACTACCTATACCCCCGGTATATGGCAAGCCTACTGCGTTATTGACGTGCGCCCCGATGGTTATATATGGGACATCTATCGCGAAGAAAACAACTTCACCCCGGGCGGACCCGAACAAGGCGCTACCATCCGCGGCATCGGTACTTCCTACAACCGCGAACACTCCATTCCTAAATCGTGGTTCGGCGGCGGTACCAAAACGAATACCCCCGGAGCCGACCTTATGCACATCTTCCCCGTGGACGGTTACATCAACTCGACCCACAATAACCTCCCCTACGGTGAAGTGGCGGACGATGCCAATAAGAAAGTACTCGCCCAATGCCTCTGCGGTACGGCAGAAGCAATCACCGTGACCCAAATTGCCGGAGTTTCCGAATCGTCCGCTACCTACGGCGGCACCTCCAAAGTCTTTGAACCTAATCCTACCTACAAAGGCGACCTCGCACGCGGCTATTTCGCCACCCTCCTGACTTGGGCAGACCTTGATGGCAGTAACGCTGATAAATGGGATTATCAGCCTTTCACCAAAGAGTACGGACAATATGTGTTCAGCGGCGACTATACCGAGGCGGGACTATACGGCTTTACGCCTTACGGCATTGCCCTGATGATGAACTGGACACGCGGCGATGCCGTTTCTGCCAAAGAAATAAACCGCAATAATGGCGTGGAAAAAATACAAGGCAATCGTAACCCCTTTATCGACCTACCCGAACTGGCAGAGTATATCTGGGGAAATAAAGCTGGACAACCATTCCAAGTGTCTTCTACTACCCGCACGTGGGATTCTGGCTCCTATACGCCAACCGATAAACAGCAAGTGACGGTGACTTGGATGTTTGGTGGTAGTGTATGGGTAAGCCAAACGGTAGATGTGGGTTCGGCATTGGTGATGCCGGAGGATGTAACCGATCAGCCCGAACGGCCCGCCGAGTGCGATGGCAAGGCGTTCCAAGGTTGGACCGAGCAGGCGAATTACTTCAATCGCACCACCGCTCCGGCGGATATGTTCACCGAGGCGGGCGATAAGGTGGTGACGCATAACGTGACTTATTACGCCGTATTTAATAATGAAATAGGTGAAGAATAATTTATGGACATCTTTCTCATTATATTAGGGGCATTATGCCTGCTTATCGGATTCGTGGGGAGCATCGTACCCGCCATTCCCGGAGTGCCCGTAGCCTATGCCGCCCTGTGGCTGCTGCAAGCTACCGACAAAGTGCAATTCAGTTATAAGTTCCTTATCATCTGGGGCGTGGTCACCATCGCCGTAGTCGTGCTCGACTATGTCGTTCCCGCGTGGGGCACCAAACACTTCGGCGGCAGTAAATGGGGGACATGGGGAAGCGTTATCGGTCTTATCATCGGTATGTTCCTCGGACCCTGGGGCATCATACTCGGTCCCTTCGTTGGTGCCATGATCGGGGAACTGATCTCCGGCAAGAACAAAGACGAGGCCTTCCGCGCCGGATTCGGGTCGTTCATCGGACTGATGGCAGGGACAATAGTCAAACTCATTTGCTGCGGACTCATTACATGGCAGTTCGTGGGGGCGTTGATTTAGGAGTAGGGGAGTAGAGGAGTAGGGGAGTAGGGGCGGAGAGGCAGACGGGCGACAGGCTGAGAGGCGCGAATGTTGCGCGCGTGTACGCGAACTTTGTATTCGCAATAATAATTCAAAAAATCACAAAAAAAATTTGCACATATCAAAAATTTTTTGTACCTTTGCACCGGATTTCGAAAGAGACCCTAATTTGAATCATAAGACAGTAAACGGTTGAAGACACACTACAGCTTATGGAAACCCTTTATTTAATAAGGATTTGAGTATTGTGGTCACTGTTCTTTGAGAAGCAGTGACTGTTTTTCGTGTGTCTATGTACGTAGGGAGTGCAGTGTGTTTGTATCGGTAGATGAACGAAGGATTACCGAACGGTCACCGAAGGGTCATCGAAGGATAGCAAAAGAAAACGAGTGATCTTTGAAATATTGGATTTTACCGAACAAGGTGAAAATTTGACCTCAAAATGGTTGATTTGGCATAAAATATGCAGAAAAATTTGCATATGTCAAAAAATAGTTGTACCTTTGCGTCGTAAAACGCAAAATATATAACTATTATGGCAAGACCGATTAGAGAAACTCCTATTTTGTTAGGCGATGATGCAATTCTCTTTATGGATAGAATGCATCAGGTAGATACTATGAGCATGGCTGAGCGAA
>JAZRWG010000060.1:0-3988 GCA_045599545.1 Paludibacteraceae bacterium
TAGAATAACTAGAACAATAATAAAATTTTTTAACATTATGGTAAGTTTTAAAGAACTCGGCTTAGTGAACACCCGTGATATGTTCGCAAAGGCCATCAAAGGCGGCTATGCTATTCCCGCTTTCAATTTCAACAACATGGAGCAACTGCAAGCTATCGTTTCGGCTTCGGCTGCTACTAAGTCTCCCGTTATTCTGCAAGTAAGTAAAGGTGCTCGTAACTACGCCAACCAAACGCTGCTTCGTTACATGGCACAAGGTGCTGTGGAATACGCTAAGGAGCTGGGCTGGGAGAATCCCCAAATCGTTCTGCACCTCGACCACGGAGATAGTTTCGAGTTGTGCAAGAGCTGCGTGGACTTCGGTTTCTCGTCCGTTATGATTGACGGCAGTTCCCTTCCCTATGAGGAGAATATCGCGCTGACCAAGAAAGTGGTTGAGTACGCTCACCAATACGATGTTACGGTAGAGGCTGAACTCGGTGTGTTGGCAGGTGTGGAAGACGAAGTGGCTTCCGAAGAGAGTCATTACACCAAACCCGAAGAGGTGATTGATTTTGCTACCCGTACGGGTTGCGATAGTCTCGCTATCTCAATTGGAACGAGCCATGGTGCTTATAAGTTCAAACCCGAACAATGCACCCGTGACCCCAAGACCGGTCGTCTTGTTCCTCCTCCATTAGCATTCGATGTGCTTGATGCTGTGATGGAGCAACTGCCCGGTTTCCCGATCGTGCTGCACGGTTCGTCTTCCGTTCCGCAAGAGTATGTGGACATCATCAACGCCAATGGTGGCAAGCTGCCCGATGCTGTAGGTATCCCCGAGGAGCAACTGCGCAAGGCTGCCAAGAGTGCTGTTTGCAAGATTAACATCGACTCCGATAGCCGTTTGGCTTTCACCGCAGCCGTTCGTAAAGTCTTTGCTGACAAACCCGGAGAGTTCGATCCCCGTAAATACTGCGGTCCGGCTCGCGATTTGATGATTGAGCTGTACAAGCATAAGATTGTTAACGTTCTTGGTTCTGACGGAAAGGCAGAGTAATCATGGCATTACCTTTTATGACCGCTGAACAAGCGGCTAAGTTCGTTCATAACGGCGACGTTGTCGGTTGTGGTGGTTTCACCCCAGCCGGTGCCCCTAAAGATGTTGCTACCGCTATCGCTCAGATGGCGGAGCAACTTCACGCCGAGGGAAAAGAGTTTAAGATAGACATCTACACCGGTGCTTCCACCGGCGATAGTTGCGATGGTGCTTTGGCTCGTGCTCATGCTATCAATCACCGTACGCCCTATCAGTCCAATAAGGACTTGCGCACGGAGCTTAACAGCCAGAACGCCCATTATTTTGATATGCACCTTTCCGAGTTGGCGCAAGACATCCGTTACGGGTTCCTGCCCAAACCGACGGTGGCTTTAGTAGAGGCTTGTGAGGTTACGGAGGATGGTGAGATTGTTCCCACCGCCGGCGTAGGAAACATGCCCACTTTCTGTCACATGGCAGACCGCATCATCGTGGAACTCAATGCCGCTATGCCCGCTACCATGCGCGGCATGCACGATATTTACGAACCCCTCGACCCGCCCTTGCGTCGTGAGATTCCTATTTATAAACCGTCCGATCGCATCGGTACCGATTGCATCAAGGTGGACCCCAAGAAGATTGTGGCCGTCGTTCGCACGAACCGTCCCAACGAGGTAGGTAAGTTCTCCGATCTGGATGAGACCACCAAACGCATTGGTGATAATGTGGCCCTGTTCTTGGAGCAGGAAATGAAGGCCGGACGTATCCCTGCTTCCTTCTTGCCCATTCAGTCGGGTGTAGGTAATATCGCCAACGCGGTGTTGGGAGCTTTAGGAGAGAACAAACATATCCCGCCCTTCGAGATGTACACGGAGGTTATTCAAGACTCAGTGGTAGGTCTGATGAAGGAAGGACGCGTTAAGTTCGCTTCGGGTTGTTCGCTGACCGTGGGTGCTGATAAGCTGCAAGATATCATTGATCATATGGATTTCTTCAAGGATAAGATTGTTCTGCGTCCGCAGGAGATTTCCAATAACCCCGAGGTGGCTCGTCGTTTAGGTTTGATTACCATCAATACGGCCATTGAAGCGGATATCTATGGTAATATCAACTCGACCCACATCTGCGGAACAAAGATGATGAACGGTATCGGCGGTAGTGGTGATTTCACGCGCAATGCGTATATCTCTATTTACACGACGCCGAGTACGGCGAAGGACGGAGCAATCTCGTCGTTTGTGCCGATGGTTAGTCACTTGGATCACTCCGAGCATAGTGTGAAGATTATCATCACCGAGCACGGCATTGCCGACCTTCGTGGTAAGAGTCCTATTGAGCGTGCGCACGAGATCATCAATAACTGTGTAGACCCGCAGTATCGTCCGATGCTCAACGAGTATCTGGCTAAGTGTAAGACGGCTCATACGCCTCATAACTTGGACTTCGCTACGGCTATGCACCGCGAGTTCCTCAAGAGTGGGGATATGAGAAATACCAAATTTGAGTAATTGATTTGGGATAAATAAAAAGAACGGCCCACGGATGTGAGTCGTTCTTTTTTTGTTGCGTGCTGTGATTAGAAGTTAGCTTTACTAATCTCGAAATAAGCTTGCGGATGAGCGCAAACGGGACATTTCTCAGGAGCCTCCGTTCCTACTACGATATGACCGCAGTTACGGCATTCCCAAACTTTAACTTCACTGCGTTTGAACACTTCTTTCATTTCGATGTTCTTAAGCAGTGCGCGGTAGCGCTCTTCGTGACGTTTCTCAATGGCTGCTACACCGCGGAATGTTTCTGCCAATTCAGCAAAACCTTCCTTCTCGGCGGTTTCAGCAAAACCTTTGTACATATCCGTCCACTCATAGTTCTCTCCGTTAGCCGCAGCGGCAAGGTTCTCTACCGTGCCCAAAACAGCACCGCCGTTCAGTTCTTTGAACCACAGTTTAGCGTGCTCTTTCTCGTTGTTGGCCGTTTCCTCAAAGATAGCAGCGATTTGCTCAAAACCGTCCTTCTTTGCTTTGGAAGCGAAATACGTGTACTTGTTGCGAGCCATAGACTCACCCGCAAATGCAGTTTCCAGGTTTTTCTCGGTCTGGGTGCCGGCATACTTGTTTGCCATGATAGTTAATTGTTAGTATTCGTTATTTGTTTAATTAATTGTTTTTCTTCAAAAGTCTTGCAAAGATATAAAAAAATTTGCACATGTGCAAAAAAATGTGTATCTTTGCAAAGAATTTCGTAGAAAATGCCCGTTAGAGCATCATTTTTAATATACTAATCTTTTAAAATCCTATTATTATGAAGAAGAAATTCGTTTGCCCTATTTGTGGTTTTGTTTTTGAGGGCGAAGAGGCTCCCGAGCGTTGCCCGCAATGTAAACAAGTTGTTAAATGGAAAGAGGTTGCTTCCGACAAGATTGAGTTCGCTTGTGAACACATCATCGGTGTTGCCAAGGACACGGACGACCAGATGAAAGCGGATCTCAATGCTCACTTTATGGGTGAAGCTACCGAGGTAGGAATGTATTTAGCTATGTCGCGTCAAGCTGACCGAGAGGGTTATCCCGAAGTGGCAGAGGCTTTCAAGCGTTATGCTTTTGAGGAAGCAGAACACTGCGCCAAGTTTGCCGAACTATTAGGTGAGGTTGTTTGGGACACCAAGACGAATCTGGAGAAACGTATGATGGCGGAAGCCGGTGCTTGCGAGAGCAAACTGATGATTGCTAAGCGCGCCAAGGAACTCAATCTCGATGCTATTCATGACACGGTTCATGAGATGGCAAAGGACGAGGCTCGTCACGGTCGCGGTTTTGAAGGACTGTACAACCGCTACTTCAAGAAGTAAAACGTCATTTCTAATGACCAAACAAACGGTTATACGAATACTAACATGGTTAGGAGTGTTGTGCTTACTCACGCTCCTAACCATTGTGCTTTGG
Source organism: Paludibacteraceae bacterium (assembly GCA_045599545.1). Taxonomy (GTDB): domain Bacteria; phylum Bacteroidota; class Bacteroidia; order Bacteroidales; family Paludibacteraceae; genus Colicola. The sequence continues at coordinate 3,960 of JAZRWG010000060.1, forward strand.
ACGCTCATCAGCGGCGGCAGCCAAACACG
>JAZRWG010000061.1:0-9013 GCA_045599545.1 Paludibacteraceae bacterium
TTGTCGTTGATGTTCACACCCGTGCCGCCAAAGACTACAGAATCCAACATATAGACATTCTCTTGGTCTGTTGCGCTCATCTCAAGCCAAGACCAATCTTGAGCAGCAGCGCCATTCCAGTTGTTCTTAGCGTAGTACTTAACAGGCTCTTTCGGCCAACCAAGAACAAACTCACCCTTCTTGTTGATACTGAAGGTGTATGTACCGGCGATATCGGTCTTTGCCAATACATTGAATCCGCCATCGAGTTTCCAAGTGCTATTGTCACGAGTCATATAGTTACCCTCATTGGGTTGCCCATACCAAGTGGTGTCTTGACCAATGGAATCGCCGTCACTTAAGATCGTGCGGAGCATGATCTGTTTAAACTCAAGCGTAGAGTCGGCGGGAAGCTCCACTTCAGCAGGTAAGGCAAGCATGCCCTCTGCCCAGTTGGTGAAATTACCGGCAACATAGTAAGCAGTATCAGCGTACGTGATAACGGGCTCTTTGGGCCACCCAAGAACAAACTCACCCTTCTCGTTGATACTGAAGGTGTATGTTCCAGCGATGTCGGTCTTGGCGAAGACATTCTTGTCACCATCCAGCGTCCATGCGCTGTTGTCACGAGTCATGTAGTTACCCTCATTGGGTTGACCATACCAAGTGGTATCTTGACCAATGGAATCGCCGTCACTTAAGATCGTGCGGAGCATGATCTGTTTAAACTCAAGCGTAGAGTCTGCGGGGAGCTCCACCTCAGCAGGTAAGGCAAGCATACCTTCTGCCCAGTTGGTGAAATTACCGGCAACATACATCGTTGTATCATAATTCATCACCGGAGCGACGGTACCAAACAACGTCAGCGACTTATAATTTGCTTCACCATGGTTACTATCTTTGTAGAAACGGAAACGCTCATTAGAGGTTCCCGATTGTGCGTTGTAAAGGAGATATACTTTTTGCGTCTCAGTGATTACTTGATAGATATCCACCAAGCCCTTATCTTTCATTGCAATGTCCACGCGAGCGGGTTTATCAACGAACTTCAAGCCATTACTATAAGCAGGAGTAGCACCTTGGGTAATATACTTACCATCATTCTCTCCTCCTTTTACTTTTACACTATAGCCACCGCCATTCATCGCTTCAATAATCACCTTAACAGGATCAGCTATCGTCACTTTACCATCAGCTACAGGAGCTTCTACTCGACATTGGCCGGCATCAATACCCGTCCAAACCAAAGCGGTAGTAGCGTCCTTCATAGCAGTAATAACATATTCGCCTGCCCAAGACTTAGGAGCTTCGGTGATTTGAGGCAACTCCTCAACCACATGTTTCACTACCCAAAGTTCATCTTCGCCAGCAATCAGTTTGATATAGAAATCATAGATTGCGGTCTCTTTAACAATCATTGCGTTGTCATCCGCATCGAACACATCGGCAAAGTTACCTGCTTTAGGCATGAACGCGGTTTCATCGCAATGATTATACAGCGTGAGAGTTTGATCTTCCGTCAAAGAAACACCCTTTACTTCCCATTGGTTCTCTGTCTTATTGAAAGTACCCTCTTGATAGGTAGTCTCATCAATCATCAAACCGAAGTTTGGAGTGCAAGGAGCAACAGGAACATACTTGCTCCACGAACCTTCGCACTTGCAACTTTCACCGGACCAACATGCACTACTCTTCGTAATGGTAAACATGTTGTTATCATCCGTAGGAATCGTCAAGTTTTCCGTTTGTGCACCCCAATCGACAATGTCGCCACTTCCATTAACGCGAACAAAAATAATATTCGGATAGGCTTTAGCATCCACGTCAAAAGACCACAAGTCGTCTTCTACATAGGTCATCCGTTCTCCGGGCCACTCTGCTTTTTTAGTTTTATCGTCAAACCAGCAATAGGCAGCTACGGCAGCATTATTCTCCTTCCACCAACCTTGCTCCATCTTACAATAGATGGTCTTGGTTGTAGTGGGAGTGGGAGCGTCATAATAATACTCTATTGCCACACTAGGTACATTGTACTGACCATTCTTTGAACCCGCAGTCTCCTTCATAGAAGCAACAAATTCTGTGATAGCATCAGATACGTCATATGTGGCTTCCGTACCAGATTTATTTCCCGTCAACTCCCATACTACTGTTCCTTGTTTCTGACCCCCCGTAAAGGTAACTTTTGTTATCACTGCTGAAACTTGAGTCCCATCTTCTGTGCGAGAAATCGTAAGTGAGTTACCATTTGCTTTGCCTTTATTACAATAACATCTAACGGAATTAGCCGGAGTTCCCGAAGTGTAATAGGTCGGGGCTGTTCCGCCATTTTCTCCTTTTGCAAATACTACCTTAAAATATGAACCAAGTTCAAAATCCGTATCTTCAACAACAGTAGAATTCGCAATGTTTTGTTCAGAGAATGTAACAGAAGCTGAACCTTGTGTCTTCTCTGCCATCACATTACTACTCAGCACCAACCCCAATAGGGTGAATGCCATTGTCTTAAGAAATTTTCTCATAAGCATTAAAATTTAGTTGTTAGTAAAAATTGTGTTATATTGTTAATTACTTAACTTCAGCACCTAACACATTGAAGCGGTTCTCGCCGCGAACAATAACCATTTGATTACCATACATTACCTTGCGAGCCTCTTTCTTTGCGTTAATAGTAGATAGAGCGGTCTCTTTTTTCTCCTCATATGCCAACGTAATCGTTCCATCCCCATTTTCGGTAAGCGTAAACGTAATTTCTACATTCTGGTTCACGGCAACCTTCTCTTTTATTTCATCACTGGCAATGCTGAGAATAACACTATTGGACTCTGCGGGTTCAACATAAGAACTTGCCATATACCAATTCTTATTATCCCCTGTCTTTACATAAACATAAGACAGTTTCGTGAAAGTGGTTACCAACGTACCATTGACGAACTTATACTCTTCGTGGAGAGCCTCATAATCGCTATCGCTGCCACTGTCTGCGCCATTGATCCAACCTACCAAGTAGTATTCTACCGTAGGAACTTCACCATAAACGCTCCATTCTCCGTCGCAACCCGGGTCACCCCAAACAGCTTCCGAACTGGTAATCGTAAATAGGTTCTTGTCATCGTTTGGGATTTGCAAATCTTTCGTCTTAGCACCCCAATCCAAATCATCTTCATCGGAAGGATTAACGCGCGTAAAGATTACGTTTTGAACTTGGTCGGTGTCTAAGTCTATCGACCATAAATCCGTTTCACCAGCAACAGGAGTCATGCGAACGCCTGGCCAATCGGTTCCCTCGCCGGTTCCCCAAGAGTGGCAACCAACGGCAGCACCATCAGCTTTCCACCAATCTTGTGCCATCTTGCAGTAGATGGTTTTTGCACTCAACATCGTTGTGCAGAACACAAACGCTGTCATTAAAGAAAGAATTCTTTTCATAAGCATTAGATTTTAATTAGTTAGTAAAAATTGTGTTAATTAAGTTAATTTATTCGTTCATTTAAGAACTTTATTTCCAAATATGTCATATTGATTCTCCCCAACTTGTATCACAATCCGGTTCTTATAAAGTATCCTTCTTCCTCTATCCTCATTCCTCAATCCTATTTTTTCTAAATCTACATGTCCGTTTCCATAGTAATACATCGCGTAACTATCCCCTCTCACGGCCGTCTTATACCCCGCAGGTGCCGGTTCTGCTGCAGCCGAACCTAAATACAAGACCACCTTTCCCGATTTACCATGCACTGTAGCTTTATAGTATCCGCTCCCTGCTTCTTCGTCCACCTTACTCTCACTATGCACCTGCGCTATGCGGCGAGCCGTTATCATCGCCCCTATCTCTTGCTTATAAGTCACCCAATGAGGATAGCAAACACAAGGCACACCCGGCATACTGAGCAAGTAGGCATTGGCACGCATCATCAAGTCCTTATCGTTGACGCTGCTGCCGTCTTTCTTTTGAGCAATATCCTCGTTGTCCTTGCGGGCAAACGTGTCATGGTTATCAATGAACGTTACCGCATAACGCTCATAACCCAATCCGCGAAGGCTGTTGTTGGCAGATTTGAGTAACTTGCTGTAGTTCTTCTTATAAATACCATCCCTAAACACTCCGTATTTAGCCGCGAAGTCAAACGTCAGCGTGTTATGATTTGCCTCCTTCACTTTATTCATCTCTTCTCCTGCAGTGCCCTTCCAATACTCCATCACGCTGAAATAGGGTTTCGACGCTTGGTTATATTCGTCAATATGTTTGCCCGAAAAACCGGCACACATGTCATAGCGGAAGCCATCATACTGAACCCAATTGATCATCCACTGTGTATAAGCCTTGCACATTTTTTGAACATTCTCGTTCTGATGATCCCAATCGCGAGCACCGTCCCAGTTATCACCCTCATCTTGATGCGCTTTTGTTTTGGAACATTGGTAACAATTCCCCGCACTCGGAGAGGTATTAACCTCATCATTCGCCGTAATCCAATCCGGCTGCGGATAGAATGTTCCATAATTACCAAAGTTCATTGTAGCGAAATGACACCAATCGGTTGCTCCGGCGCAATGGTTAATAACTATATCGGCCACCACTTTCACTTCCCGTTCATGGAGCATGTCTATCAGTTCCGTTAACTTAGGTTTGGTACCTAAGTCTCCGTTTTGATCGGAATAGCAAACGGGATGATAACCCAATCCTCCCTGACTTTTCGCTGAAGGCGGCAACCAAATAAGGGTGAAGTATTGACCTATTTCATTGACTTGCGTCAGCAGGTCTATCCACTTCGTGCGGCCGAACTTAGCGTTCTGCATATGACTGTCCCAATAGAATCCTTGCAACATCACATCCTCACACTCAGACGGAACGGCAGAACCGCTTCCCGGAGAGGGAGGCGTAACCCCTTTCTCCACTTCTTCCAACGAAGCATAAGCCACCTCGTCACACCAATAGGGACGATCCGCGTCTAAAGTCAAGTCATTCGTTTTGCATTGGTTGCCGCCGCAGTTGAAGATAATCATCTTATAGGACTGCGTATCTATCGAATACACATCCCCTTTCGTGCAACTCAATCCCGTCTCTTGGGTCATGTTCTGTCCGGGCCATTCCATCTCACCACCTTGCGTCCACATGTATGCCTTCACCGTGGTCCATTTCGGCGTATTAACAAAATACACTTTGGCTGCCATGACGTGCATAGCGGCCAAAGTGATGAGTACGATACAAAGGAAGGTCTTTTTCATAGTTAAAATCGGTTTTTATTTAACCTTCATTCCCATTATATTGTAGAGGTGCCCGGCACACTGTAGATAGATGTTGTTCTCTATCATCAGCTTCTTGTGGTTGTTCTGCGGCTTCATTTGAATCTCCTCCAAACCAAGCATGCAATCAACACTCTCTGTAGCATCATTTAAAGCATTCTGCCAAATATAGCAACCATCGGAAACAATGCTCAAGTCGGAAGTTTGAGCCGCATCTTGACCGGCGTCAAAAATGAGTTTAAAGTCTGTATATTGAGCATCAAAAGTGTAAATATACCACTCTCCATCCTTCGTTGTAATTTCCTTTCCGGGCCATTTGCCCAATAATTCCGTTACTTTGTCCGACTTCTTGGCACCCGGAATCCAAGCGTAGTAGTACACTTTCTCCCAATTGCCTGCGTTTTGGAATCGAATGGTGATGGCACCCTCCTGCTTGTGATAAACATAAGAGAAGGTCCTAACCTCCGACTTCTCATTACCGCGAACCGCAAAGGCTTTGATTTGCGTTGTCTGATTAATGGGGAAGGTTATCGAATCCCATGCCATTTGACTTTGCTCCGTCGGAACGGTACCATTTAGAGTATAATAAATTTTCGCAGCCTCTGTACTTACAGCCCAAAGCTTAACTTCTAATCCTTTCGAGGCATCTGCAAACTTGCAGGAAGAGGGAGACGCTACTACATCCAACGGAACGGTAATCTCGCCACACTCGGTAACAACCGCATCTTCATTCTCCTTGTCCCATTCGTAACATACATCCATCATCGTCTGTTGGTCAGTAGAGCAAGCACCCGCACGACCCATACTGAACTTGAAGTTCACCGTATCCATGCCATATTCAAACTGGTATTGATACCATCCGTCCGGCAGTTGGAAGAGTTCTTGACCGGGGAAACCGGGAGTGATCATCTGGTTCTTCGTGTCCCAAGCATAAACGAACACGCGCTCCCAATCGGCCGGAGCATTGAAGCGAACCTTAATACCCTCTTTCTGCGGTTCAACATAATCATAATGATAACTTTGAACATCCAAGAAGGCTGTTCCGCAAACGGCCATCACTTTCAGTACGGTAGAATCCCGGAAAGTAAAAGTCTTTTCTCCCTCAAAACTATCCGAAGAAGTCGTCGGCTCTTGACCGTTCAGCGTATAATAAACCATCGGTGTTGCGCACGAACCACCAACCGCTTTTACCTCTACTTGCATACCACGACCCTTATCACGGAAGATATTGCTTGGAGTAACTTGCAATTTAGGAGCTTGGTCTCCGGAGGCTTGTACCCACATGGCATAACCATTACCGGAAGCCACTTTGGTATAACCCGCAAAACTCTGACCCGCTTTGTTTCCTAAGCAAAGGATCAAATAGCCACGATGACCCACAACAGTTACTTGATAACCACCGGCATCACAAGACTCATCTTTAACCTCACTCTGACTATGTACACCGGCTAAATGACGAGCAATAATCATCGGTTTTATGCTCTCTTTGTACTTAAACCAGTGGGGATAGAAAACACACGGAACACCCGGCATACCCAGGATAAACGCATTGGCTTGCAATAACTTATCCTTTAACTCCGGCTTCATCGAATTGCCCTTGCCGCCGAACTCGTTATCGTCCCTCTCAAACGTATCGTGGTTATCCACAAAAGTAACCGCATATTGGGACATTCCAATACCTAACAGTCCCGAGCCCTTACATCCGCTGTAGTTGCCGGCTACAATACCATGCCCTTGTTTGCCGGCATCATTGAAGGCGGCATACTTGGTTTGGAAGTCAAACGCCATCGTGTTATAATCGGCATCCTTGATGCAGTTGGTGATGGCATCCAAACTGGACCAATACTCCATCACGCTCAAGCAGGGTTTAGAGGCTCTGTTATAATCGTTGATGTGCGACCCATGGAAACCCTTACAATAGTCGTAGCGGAAACCGTCATAGTGCATCACATTGATCATCCATTGTTCGTAGGCGCGAACCATCTTACGCACACCTTCGCTGCCATCATGGTCCAGGTCGCGAGCACCCATGTAGTTACGGTCTTCATAAGGACCATAGCCGTCGTCGTCTTTTGCGTTGGGACCCGGTGCTTTGCATTCTGCGTTCTTACTGCTCCATATCTCATCGTTCTTAGTAATCCAACTATAATCCGGTTGGAACTTACCATACTCACCAAAATCGTTCTCGTAGAAGTCACAACCCGAAGACTTATAATCCAAGTGGTTCACCACAATGTCGGCAATCACTTTCATTCCCGAATTATGGAAAGCAGCAATCAACTTATCCAATGAAGCGCGATTGCCCCAGTCACTGGATTGCTTGCTATACTGTTTGGGCAGATAACCTACACCTCCGGACGAGAAAGCACTGGGCGGCAACCAAATAAGGTCAAAGTAGGCACCAATCTCACCGCTTTGTTTGTACAATGTCTCCCATTTGGTGTCTCCGTAAATAGCTGTAGCAGGAGCCGACTCCTTGTCCACATGATAACTATCCCAGTAGAAACCTTGCATCATCACCTGTTCGCATTCTACAGGAACAGCCGAGGGCTCATATTCACCAATATAAAGTTTATCATCCCCACTCTTCATCTTAATATAGAAATCGTATTGACCGGCTACCTTGCATACAATGTATTCGGTAGGCTTATCCGTGCCAAAATTCTGATAGGATCCATGTTGGTCTATCGCTACCATCCACGTCTGGTCGCAACTCAGATTAATTAACTGAATCGTGTCATTGACGGCCAACTTAACCCCCGTGGCTTTATACTGTACACGCTCCTCCGTGTCCGGGTCTCCAAACTTTGGCGCATTGACCACTTTGGCATGGTTAATAATCAACCCATAAGGACCATCTTGGCACGGATCGGGATCATCGCCACCACCTTTCTTAGACCACAATCCTGCATCTTCGCCCCAACCGGTAATGGTATAAAGGTCTTTCCCTGCAGGAATAGTCAAATCGGTCGTTTTGTTCCATTGCTTCTCCCAATCAGGCTTGGTCGCGTTAGAGTTCATGCGAACAAAGATAACCTTGTTGCTCGCATCAGCAATCTCTGCCGAATAAATGCCATCGGCATCTTTCACCATAAAAGCCGACCACGAACCTTGTCCATCACCCTGCCAATGCCAGATAGCGAACTTAGCTCCAGCCTGATCCCATAAATCGGAACCTCCTGCATTTAAATAAATCTGTTTTGCAAATGAACTCATGCTCAAAACGAGCGAGAATAAGAGGATAATTGTTTTTTTCATAAATGTATTAATTTTGTAGTTATTTTCAAAAAGCGTGCAAAGGTACACAAAAAAATTGATATATGCAAATTTTTTCTTTAACTTGCTAAAGATTTTTTATTTTATGGTGATATTGGCATTATTTTTGTACACGTTTTTGTAAATTGTTTAACCCTAAAAGTATTGTTATTATGGCACATGCATTTCAAATTCCGGAAGAGTACAGCAAGATTACGCTGCAAGTTTATGAAAACGACACATTGGTGGAAAAAGATTTTCGCTTAGACGAACTTCTCGCCGTTTGCACCAAAGCCTACTACGAGCCGATGAACAATAACTCCAAGGGGGGCGCACTCGTCTTTGTTAAAGGGCAAGAAGACCCCTTCCTCACGGCGGATGAAGTGACGGTAAGAAAGATTATGGGCAGACTTGAACAGAATCCGTATGGTAAACAGATTCCGTTCCAAACGAAAGGCTCGTCTTCGTTGCGTGTCTTGGAAGACTCGTACCGCGAAACGCCTAAGTACCTTGTCCTCAAATCCGGTGCGAA
>JAZRWG010000062.1:0-15061 GCA_045599545.1 Paludibacteraceae bacterium
TAGTATCGTAAGTGTGATTGTAACCGTAACGCCTAAGTATTACTTTAAAGAGTCTGCTCAAACGGACGACCAACACGCTTATACGTGGGAAGGTCATAAGGGCAATATCGCTTATAACCGTACCGGTGTTTACTACGATAGTACCAAGACGGTGACGGGTTGCGATAGTATCTACGAATTGACATTGACCGTTTATCCGACCTATCACTTTGATACGATCAAACAAACCATATGTGCTTCGGAAGCTCCCTATTATTGGGCAGAAGGTCAACGCGATTGCGCGAATAGCGGTGTTTATACCGCCCGCTACGCAACGGTTAATGGCTATGATAGTATTTACGTACTCGATCTAACGGTTAATCCGACACTGCGTGGTGAGTTGTCGGTGTCTATCTGCGAAGGCGACTCCTTCCCGTGGAACGGACAACAACTCGTGACAGGCGGTAACTATACGGATACCATATCGTCTCCGATAACCGGTTGTGACTCGATAGTGACATTGCACTTGTTTGTGAAGAAACCGTTCTTCATCCAACGCAATCAAACGATTTATGTTGGTGATACCGCTTTCTTTGAGGGAGATACCTTGTTGCATTCAGGATTGTATGAGAAACGTTATCACGCTTCTGGTCTTGCTCACTGCGATAGTATTATTCAATTGAACTTAGTTGTTAAACCGATTTACTATCGTGATACAACGGCTACTATCTGTGAATCGGAATTGCCGTTCCATTGGAATTGGCATGAGGAAGATTTCTATTCCGAAGGAACATACATCCGAACAACGACAACGCCGGACAGCAAATTTATTGATACCCTTCATCTCTATGTTGATGAGTCTCACATAAAGACCATTCAAACAAGGATATGTGAAGGTGATACGTTGTATTATAGAAATAGAACATATACCTCTTCTGGTATTTTCTATGATACCATTCCGGCCGCATCTGGATGTGATACCATCTATAAGATCGTAGTTGTTTCTTATCCTACAACCACTCAAAAACTGATTGTCCATATCTCGGAACACGAGAAATATGCCTTTGGCCAAACGGTGGTGGATACTATTCCAATGGTGGTTGGCGGTCGCGACACGTTCCGTTTAGACACTATTCATGAGACTCGCTACCTTGATAAATCGGGTACCTACTACGATTACAATAAGAATATATATGGTTGCGATAGCGTGACGGTTCTGACCTTGTACGTGCATCCATCGGTTATAGTAAATCTTAAAGAAGAGATTTGTCAATCCGAACTGCCCTATAATTTCAATGGTAAGAAACTATGGGATTCGGGAACCTATAGGGATAGTATGTTTACAAAAGAGGGGTACGACAGTATCGTTGTTTTGACCTTGGATGTTAGTCCGACTTACCTCATTGAGGAAAGTCACACCATTAAAGCTGGCACCCACACCTTTATCCACGATTTGGATATCTCGGCTCCGGGTATCTACTACGATTCGTTGAAGACAACTCGAGGCTGCGACTCTGTCTATAAGATCATTGTTAACTATCCTCGTACGTGGAAACAAGAATATGATGTCACCATCTGTCAAGGAGATACCTTCTTCTTCCATGGGGCTAAATATACACAATCCGGTACGTATCGCTATACGTCACCCTTGGATGATACGCTGATCATTGCGCACCTCACCGTTCATGAGACTAAGTTTACGCGTTTGGAGAAAACCTTGTGTACCGATGGGGATAGCCTCTATTACTACCATGGTAGAGAATTGAAAGCACCGATGATTTATCGTGATACCTTCAAAACATCGGAGGGTTGCGATTCCATCGTCATTTTGAACTTGCAACTGACGAAGAAATGCTCAGAATGGGTTGAGGCTCCGCTTTGTAAGGGAGACTCCTTGATTATCCTTGGAGATACCATCCGCTATCCGGGTGACTACGAACTGATTCGTAAATCTAAGTCCGGTAAGAATGATAGTATCTATCGTGTATCCTTCTATGAGGCTCCAAACTTCGAGCGTTTCATCACGGATACCATTTGCCAAGGAGATACAATTTGGGTTGGTCCTAATCCGGTTACTCGTGCAGGTGACCAAACCATTGTTCTCAAGACGGTGGAAGGATGCGATTCTATCATCCATCTGAACTTGACTGTCCATCCGTCCTATCACTTTGTTGAACCGGCAACTATATTAGATTACGAGACCTACCACTGGAGAGGGCGTGATTATAACAAGTCCGGTAATTACGATTATGTACTGCCGACCATCCATAATTGTGACTCAATCTACACCCTGAATTTGGATGTTATTGAGACACAACGTCCTATTCAAAAGGAACAAATATGTATCGGTTCTACCATAACATGGCGTGGTAAGGAGTATTCGGAGGCGGGTATCTACACGGATACCGTTTGCAATTTATCGAGTCGAACGTCAATTATCTATACGTTGGAGTTGACCATCATTCAACCTACCATCATCCAAACCGCTAAGATCCGTACGCAGGAGGTTTGTGCGGATGCACAAGAGGTGTGGGTTGACTTGACTTGGACGGGAGCTACACCGCAAAAGTATAATGTTTACTTCGATGCTCGCGCTCATCACGAGGGCTTCCAAGATATACACGATGCTCCCTTTGTACAACAAGATATGTCTATCGCTATTCCGATACCCGAAATGGGTGTGCCGGCTTACGAGAACCACATGCGTTATATCCGTCCGGATAACTACACCATGACTCTCGTTTTGGATAACGGCGTATGCGGATTGTCTAAGTCCAAACCCGTGGAGTTCCTGATTCGTTATCCGAATTGGATCCTCGAACAAAACTGGAACGACGTAGTGGCAGTGCTGGCAAGCGAATATAACGGAGGTTATGAGTTTAGCCAATACGAGTGGCGCATCAATAATGCTCCTATGGCGGAAAAACTGCCGTACTTGCATAACGAATGGCTCTCTATCGGAGACTCCGTAACGGCGTATTTGACTCGTGTGGGTGAAGATTATAGCATCCCAACTTGCCCACTCATCATCACTACACCGGCACCCGATGTATATCCTAATCCCATACTGATTGAACCTTCCTCTGCTCCGGTAGCCGCTCCGCGCGTGATGATTAAAGCCCAAGCGAAAGGCCATTATAGCGTTTACTCTATGATGGGACAAACGGTAGGTCAGGGAGACTTCTTCTCGGGCGAATCCGAAGTTGTGCTTCCGGCCATCATGGGACACTATATCATCCATGCTACGCAAGAAGACGGAGTATCTAAAGGACAGAAAGTGATTGTTTATTAAACCCTAACGTATGCAATCTTCCTTTCGAATGCTCGCCAAGACCTTTAAGGGACTCGAACCTGTCTTGGCGCAAGAACTAACCGAGTTAGGAGCCGGCGATGTCGCTATTGAGCGACGCGCCGTCTCCTTTACAGGAAACAAAGAAATCCTCTATCGAGCCAATTTCTCCCTGCGTACCGCTATCCGCATACTCGTTCCCATCGTTACTTTTAAAGCCAAAGATGCGGATGCCGTCTATGAACAATCAAAACAAGTCGATTGGTCCAAGTATATGACCGTTTCGACAGGCTTTGCTATTGATGCTACCATCTATTCCGAGACTTTCCGCCATTCTAAATACGTCACCTACCGCGTCAAGGACGCTATCGCCGACTATTGGAATGAGAAAGAGGGCAAACGCCCCTCCGTCAAACTCTCGGACCCCGACCTCCAACTCAATGTTCATATAGCTAACGAAACCGTCACTCTGTCGCTGGATAGCAGCGGCGAGAGTCTGCATAAACGCGGTTATCGGGTCGCCACGACCGAGGCACCTATCAATGAGGTCCTCGCGGCGGGTCTGCTCAAGATTGCCGGCTGGAACGGACAAACGGATCTGTACGACCCCATGTGCGGTTCGGGCACTTTCCTGATCGAAGCCGCTTTGATGGCACTCAATATCGCTCCGGGCGTGTTCCGCAAGGGATTCGCTTTTGAGAAATGGGCGGACTTTGATAAAGACCTCTTCGAACAGATATACAACGACGATAGCAAGGAACGCGCCTTCACCCATCGTATCTATGGTTCGGATGCGTCTTTCTATGCCGTTCAGCAAGCCCTCAAGAACATCCGCGAAGCGGGCATGCAACGCTACATAGACCTCCGCCAAATCCGCATACAAGAACTAAAAGATCCTTTTAACTCTCAACTATCACCTCTGGTGATCATCAACCCTCCCTACGGCGAACGCCTGGCTCAGGATAAGGATGTGATGCGCTTGTACGGCGATATAGGAACGGCACTCAAGCACCATTTTGCAGGAGCGAAAGCGTGGATTATATCCTCCAACGAAGAGGCACTCAAATGTATCGGACTCAAACCGAGCAAACGCATCCGCGTCATGAACGGAGAACTGGATTGTCTGTTCAACCAATATGAGTTATTTGCCGGAGATAGAAAGACATGGAAGCAATCCTAATTGACGAATATAACTACCCGCTTCCCGACGAGCGTATTGCCAAGTATCCTCTGCCTCAACGGGACCATTCCAAATTATTGGTCTATCGTGACGGGAAGGTAAGTGAGGACAAGTTTTATAATGTGGGCCATTATATTCCCGAGCACTCACTCCTTATATATAATAACACGCGCGTGATACAAGCGCGACTCGTTTTTCATAAGTCGTCCGGTGCGCGCGTGGAGGTCTTCTGCCTTGAACCCATCGCTCCGCGTGATTATGCGTTGAGTTTAGGTTCTACTACCGGCTGCATCTGGAAATGTATGATCGGCAACCTCAAAAAGTGGAAGGAGGGTAAGTTGGTGCTCTCCACGGACAAGTTTGAACTCACGGCTGAACGCTTATCTACCACCGGTAACACTCATGAGGTTAGGTTTGAATGGCGCAATCTACAACTCTCCCCCTCTGGGGGAGAAAGAGAGGAGGATGCTCTCTCTTTTGCCGAGATATTAGACCAATTAGGTGAACTGCCTATTCCTCCATACCTCAATCGCGCTACGGAAGAGAGTGACAAGACCACCTACCAAACCGTTTACTCGCGTATTAAGGGTTCGGTGGCTGCCCCTACCGCGGGCTTGCATTTCACCGACGAGGTGCTGAACGGACTAAGACAACGGGGCATCCGAACGACGGAACTGACGCTTCATGTTGGCGCAGGAACCTTTCAACCCGTCAAGACGGCGGATGCCAATGAGCACACCATGCATACGGAGATTATTGCCGTTCCGCGCAAGGCCATTGAGGATATTTTAGCCTCTTTGGGACATATCGTGGCAGTGGGAACGACCTCCATGCGAACGTTGGAGAGCCTTTATTTCTTCAAACCCATCCTCGAACCCCTGATTGCCAATCAGGATTGTACGGAGCATATCCTCCATGTAGGACAGTTTGCACCCTATCAGCAGGGAGCCAATGATTATACAACGAAGGAGGCCTTGCAGACGCTGTTGCGTTATCTCGATATGACCCATCAGGATACATTGCATGCCGAGACGCAGATTATGATTCGTCCGGGGTATGAGTTTCATGTGGTGGATCAACTGATTACCAATTTCCATCAGCCTAAATCGACGCTCTTGCTTTTGGTCAGCGCTTTTGTGAAGGGCGATTGGCATACGATTTACGATTATGCCCTCTCGCACGACTTCCGCTTCCTCTCCTACGGCGACAGCTCCATCCTCTATAAAAAATAACCCTACCCCTCTACTCCCTTACTCCCAATGATAGACACTCACTGCCATATAGATGACCCTCAATATCAACCCTTAGAGACCTACCTCCGCGCGCAACGCGAGGGTGGGGTAGAGGCCATCGTCGTTCCCGCTACCAATGCTGCCTCCTCTAAAGCTGTCTTGGAACTTCCTAAAACTTTACACTTTACACTTTCCTCTTTAAACGTCAAGATATATCCCGCCGTAGGATTGCACCCCGAGGAGGTTGGTCCCGACTGGTTCCACCAACTCGACGAAATAGAATCTCTACTTTCAACTTTAAACTTTCAACTTTCAACTATAGCAAGTATCGGCGAGATCGGTCTCGACTATCATTTCTCTACCGAATATAAGGCGGAGCAGCAGGCGGCTTTCCGTCGTCAGTTGGGTTGGGCGAAGGAATTGGACTTGCCCGTGATTATTCATTTGCGGGATGCTACCGAGGACGGATTGCGTATTTTAGAGCAGGAGGATATACATCGGGGGGTGCTGCATTGTTTTAGTGGCAGTCATGAGACGGCTCAGATGGCGATTGAGCGTGGTTTTTATTTGGGGATAGGAGGTGTCATTACCTTCAAGAATTGCAAACTAAAGGAATCGTTGGTGGGTATCCCGTTAGAGCGATTGGTGTTGGAAACGGACGGACCGTATATGGCTCCGGTGCCGCATCGTGGGGAGCGAAATGAGAGTCAATGGATGTCGTTTGTTATGGACGTGCTTGCGCAAACGTATGGGGTCAGTGTGGAGCACATAGATAGGGTCACAACGGCCAATGCGAAGGTTTTATTTGGCATAAAATAGGGTAAAATCGTAAAAAAGCGAAAAAAGTTGCTATAATATTTGTATATTTCAAAAAAAAGTAGTAACTTTGCACCCGCTTTTCAAAATAAGCACGGAAACGCGGTCGCGTTCCGGTAATGGAGAGATGCTCGAGTGGTTGAAGAGGCACGCCTGGAAAGCGTGTAAACGCCAAAAGCGTTTCCTGGGTTCGAATCCCTGTCTCTCCGCAATTGTTAGGAACGCAGCGACGTGAGAATCCCTGTCTCTCCGCAATTGGTCGCACAATATATATAATTAACTAAATAACTAATCTAATAAGTTTATGAAGAAAATCTTTCTTACCCTTACGGTAATGGCAATGCTGACCTTTGGCGGTGTTGCTGCGATGGCTCAAGAGGCGGAAGCTCCTGCTCAGGAAGCCACGGAACAAGTTGCTGAAAACGAAGAAGCTGCAGCTGTTGAGGCTGAAGCCGTTGAAGCTGAAGTAGAAGAAGTTGCTGCTCCTCAAGAGGACGGCGGCGTAGTTGCTCTCCACAAGACGTTAAAAACGAAGTTCATTGAAGGTGGTGCCGGTTTCATGGCTGCTACTTTGCTGTGCTTGGTATTTGGTTTGGCTCTTTGCATTGAGCGTATCATTTATTTGAGTCTGAGTAAGACGAATACGAAAGTGTTGCTCGAGAATATCGAGGCTGCTTTGAATAAGGGTGGCATTGAGGCCGCTTTGGACGTTTGCCGCAATACGCGTGGTCCTGTTGCAAGTATTTTCTATCAAGGTCTGAGCCGTTATGACGAGGGCGTTGACGTAGTTGAAAAAACGGTTGCTTCTTATGGTGGTGTTCAACTCGGTTTGCTTGAGAAGAACCTCAGCTGGATTTCTCTGTTCATCTCTATCGCTCCGTCGTTAGGATTCTTGGGAACCATTATCGGTATGATCGCAGCCTTCGATAAGATCCAACAAGTAGGTGATATCTCGGCTACCGTTGTTGCCGGTGGTATTAAGGTTGCCTTGTTAACCACTCTTCTCGGTTTGATCATCGCTATCATTCTTCAATTGTTCTATAACTACATCCTCTCTATCATCGAGGGCTTGGTAAACGAAATGGAGGATAGCTCCATCAGCCTGCTTGATATCGTTGTTGAGTACGACGCTAAGAAGAAGAAATAATAGGATTCGTAAACCTTAGTATTAACTAATTAAAACGCATATCCTATGAAAGATTATAAGAAAATATCCAAAATTACCCTTTGGGCGCTGATGGCAATCGGTATCGTTTTCTCGATACTCTTCTTTGCGTGCGGCTCGGATGGTAGTTTGGAAGTTGCAGGTGATTTCCTGCCCATTCCTAAGTTTACCACGGCTTTCCTTGTTTGGAACTATATCTTGGTGGCTTTGGTTTGCTTAGTTACTTTAGCAGTTGTTGCTTGGGAATTCGTGAAGGTCTACAAGGTGGATAAGAAGAAAGCCTTAGCACGCCTCGGCGTTGTGGTTGGCTTTGTTCTGCTCATCGTTGTTTGCTTCCTTCTCGGTAGTCCTGAAAAGATTGATATTATCGGTTACGAAGGTACCGATAACGTAGGTGCTATGGCTCGTATGAGCGATGCTTGCCTGTACTTGACCTATGTACTGGTTATCGCCACCATAGCTGCTATGGTTTGGGGTGTTATCTACACCAAACGTAAATAACTGAATTCTGAAAACTGACAACTGAAAACACAACAACAATGGCAAAGAAAATCCCACAGATTAATGCCAGCTCTATGGCGGATATCTCGTTCTTGCTGCTGATCTTCTTCTTGGTGACTACCTCCATGGATGTCAACCAAGGTCTGGCGCGCCGTCTTCCGGCTCCTATTCCGCCCGATCAAAAGATAGAAGACCAGGATATCAATAAGCGTAACTTGTTGGTCGTTAAGATCAACTCGCTCAACCAATTGATGGTGCAAGGTCAAGAGATCCCCATTAACCAACTCCGCGAAAAAGCCAAAGAGTTCATCCTTAACGAGAACGAAGATGCCAATCTTCCTAAACTCGTGGAGGAGGATTTTGGAGAGCCTATTGGAATCATCAAATATACCAAGGAACACGTTATCTCCGTTCAGAATGACGTAGATACCCAGTACCAGGCA
This sequence comes from Paludibacteraceae bacterium, assembly GCA_045599545.1. Classification (GTDB taxonomy): domain Bacteria; phylum Bacteroidota; class Bacteroidia; order Bacteroidales; family Paludibacteraceae; genus Colicola. The sequence goes on from JAZRWG010000062.1 coordinate 8,606, forward strand.
TATCTCAATGTCCAGAATGAGTTGGTGGCTGCTTATAATGAACTGCGTGACGATTGTGCCCGCAAGTATTTCCACAAGGCCTATGCCGAATTAGACGAGGATCAACAAAAGCAGATTCAGAAAGTGTATCCGCAAAAGATCTCCGAGGCAGAACCTAAAAACTATGGAGGAAACTAATTATGGCAAAGATTCGTAGAAATGAGAAACGTGAGATGCCGGCTTTGAATACTTCTTCGCTGCCCGATATCATCTTCATGCTCCTGTTCTTCTTCATGTCCGTAACCTCCATGAAGGAAGTCACCTATAAGGTGCAGTTCACTAACCCGCAGGCTACCGAGTTAACTAAACTCGAAAAGAAATCGTTAGTTCGTTACATCTATGTTGGTACGCCCACCGCTGAGTTCCGTAAGCAGTACGGTGCTGAGACGCGTATCCAATTGGATGACGCTTTTGCAGATAAGAAAGAGATTGGTGATTATATCATCAACGAGCGTTCCGCTATGAAGGAGCAAGAGCAAGGTCTTATGACCGTCAGCATTAAGGCCGACAAGGAGACCCGTATGGGTGTTATTGCCGACATTAAGCAAGAGCTCCGTCGCGCGTATGCCTTGAAGATCTCTTACGCTGCTACGCAACGAACGAGCTACTAAGTTGCTCACATACACTAAAAAGCCATCTACCTTCATCTTCGAAGATAGATGGCTTTTAGTATGCTCACGCCTCTCCGCCTCTCCTCCCGTCGCCTTTTGTCATTTAGACTTTGCAAAATGAAAATAGGAAACTATAAAAGTTGTTAAAGTTTCCATAAAACTTGCGTATATGGTATATTTTTTGTACCTTTGCAGTCGAAATGGAGAATCAACGCGAAAATATTATTCAGTGCGCTGCGGAGAAGATGCGCGTGGCGGGAATACGGTCCGTCTCGATTGACGACATATGCCGTGACTTAGGTATGTCCAAAAAGACTTTCTATGTCTATTTCACTACCAAGGACGACCTCATCTCCGAACTGCTTCACCGCAAGGAACAAACCCTCTACGACGATGTTATTCGTCAGAGTAAGGGTAAATCCATTGCCGACCTACTCGTTCACTCCATGCAAATAGCCAAGTCCGGACAAGATGTGCGCCAAATGCCCTCCCTATTCTACGACCTCAAGAAATACTACCCCCGGCAGTTTGAAGCCCACCTCCGTCGGTTGGAGGAGCGTAACCAAGAACTGCTCTCTCGTTTTCTTACCCGCGGCAAACAGGAAGGCGTCTTTCGCGAGGATGTAGATGTAGAACTCACGGCGATACTGCTGGCTAAGTTGCACCAAACGATGCTCAATAAACTGACTACGGCGAAGGACAAGAACCTTGTCGCGCGCGTAAGTAAATATGGTGTGGACCTTATCTTCCGCGGTCTTATCTCCGAGGAAGGAAAACATATAATCGAAACTAAATTAAATAAATGATATGAAAAAGATTGTTATTACTCTTCTTTGCGTTATCGGACTGAGTCCACTTTGGGCGCAAGACTCAACGCTCGTGCTTTCGCTCAACGAGGCGCAGGAATATGCCGTTCGTCAGAACCGCTCAATGCAGAACGCGTCCCTCGAAGTCAAGAAAGCCTATGCCCAACGCTGGCAAACGATAGCCGCTATGCTGCCGCAAGCCGACGCTTCTGCTCAGTACATCAACATGTGTCGCTATGAGATGAACTTCCTTGGCGGACAAAAAATTAACATGCCAGACTACGTGACCGCTAACGTGACCGCTTCTATCGGTTTAAACGGACAGGCGATTGTGGGTGTGCTGCTTAATAACATCGCCATCGAGATGCAGGACATAACGCGCAAGCAGACCGAAACGGACCTGCGCGGTAACGTGATGACGGCGTATATGTCCGTCAAGGTACTGGAGTCGGTTACGGACCTGCTCGATTCGACGCTGAACAATATGTTCACCCTTGCCGAACAAACGAAAAAAATGGTGGAGGTCGGTGCCGCCGAACAAACGCAGTACGATCAGATGCTGGTGCGTGTGAACGCGATGAAGAACAGCGTTAATCAGAACCGCCGTAACGTCGAATTGGCGTATAACACGCTGCGCGTGCTACTGGGTGTAGAGGCGGGTACACCGCTGATGCTCATTTCTGACCCCAATCCCGAGAAGATGTCGGATAATATACTCAATCTGCTGTCGGAGCCGTTCGTGAAGGAGAATAACTACAGTTACCAACTGCTGGAACAAAACGTGGAACTGGCCAAGAAAAACAAAGCCATGGCAGGTTGGGCTTATGGTCCTACGGTGGGTGCGTCTTACCAATACCAGAAACGTTGGGACTTGTCGGAAGGCGGATTTAACATGACCCCTCCGAACATGGTCGCCGTTTCGTTGAGCCTGCCCTTGTGGTCGTCGGGTAAGCGTGCTGCCGGTGTACACGAGAAGAAGATTGCTCTTATGGAGGCGCAAAACACCTTCGAGGAGACATCCGCTAACCTCGAAATTCAGCACCGCCAACTGTGCAATAACCTCGAGAACGCCTACGCTATCTTCGTGAACGAACAGGAAAACCTCGATGTCACCAACCGTGTGATGAAGAACGTGGTGAATAAATATACGTGGGGTGCCGCCTCGCTGCTGGAACTGACCAACGCCGGTAACGACGTCATTTCGGCGCAATCGACCTATGTGCAAGCGTCCCTGACCCTAATCCAGAACTTCGTCGAACTCGAGAAGTTCCTACATAACGAGAATTAGTTTAAAGTTGAAAGTTGAAAGTTCTTAGCCCTAGGGGGCACGATCGGCAGAGCCGTATGGAAAGTAGCCGACTAGTTTAATAGTTTAGAGTTATAAGTTAAATTTTTAAGTATATGAAAAAGTCTTTATTTTTACTTCCGGTGGCGATGCTGGCACTGGCGTGTACCAAAACAGCCACCACTACTGAAAAAGAACGCGTAGAGCAAGTATCTACCGTTATTCTTCAATCGCGTCCTGTGGAGCGCGTTATTCAAGTCAGTTCTAACCTCCAAGGTTACCAAACGGTAAATATCGCTCCTTCCCTCCAAGGGAAGATTGAGCATATCTACGTTGAAGTAGGTGACCGCATGAATCAGGGCGATATGCTCGTTATGATGGACGAGAACCAGTACACCACCACCAAACTAACGCTCGCTAACCTCTCCGTAGAGAAGCAGCGTATGGATGCTCTCTTGGAGTCCGGTTCGGTCAGCCAACAGTCGTACGACCAGATCAAACTTAGTTACGACCAAACCAAAGAGTCCGCTGAGTTCCTCGAGCGTAATACCTATGTCAAGGCTCCGTTCAAGGGCGTTATCTCCGCTAAGAACTACGAGGACGGCGAACTGTATGCCGGTCAACCCATCGTTGTTCTGACCGAGATCAACAAACTCAAAACGCTCATCGCCATTCCCGAGACCTATTTCCCGCTGATCAAGGAGGGCATGAAACTGACCGTTAAGTCGGAGATCTATCCTAACAAGACTTTCCCCGCTTCCATCGAGGTCGTTTATCCGACCATCGACCCCTCCACCCACACCTTCCAGTGCAAGGTCGTTATTCCTAATCGTGAAGAACTCCTCCGTCCGGGAATGTACGTCACCACCACCTTGGGCTTGGGTAAAGAGGCCGTTATTGCCGTTCCTTACCAATCGGTAGAGAAACTGGTGGGAGCGAACGACCGTTATGTCTTCCTTAATAATAACGGGCGCGCGCAACGCGTAGCCGTCACCCTCGGACAACGCATTGATGAGGATGTGGAAATCATCGCGCCCGAGATCGTTCCCGGAGCCGAGTACGTCTCCGTAGGTCAACATAAACTCGTGGATGGCGTACGTCTCAACGTCGTGAATGACGTTGAGTAGTTGAAAGTTTAAAGTTTAAAGTTGAAAGAAGCCGACTAGTTTAATAGTTTAAAGTTGAAAGTTATGGCAATTTACAAAACAGCGATACAAAAACCGGTCACGACAGCATTGATCTTTGTGGCCGTGATTGTGATAGGTCTCTTCTGCTTCACGCAGTTACCTATCGACCAGTTCCCCGAGATGGACCCGCCTTATGTCACCGTCATGACCACCTACCCGGGAGCCTCCGCTTCCGAGATGGAAACGAACGTGACCAAGGTCCTCGAGAACGCCCTGAACTCCGTCGATCACCTTAAGCACCTCACCTCCCAATCCAAGGATAACATATCCATGGTAACCATGGAACTGGAGTGGGGTGAGGACATCGATGAGGCGGTCAACGATATACGATCGTTCGTGGATATGACTAAGGACCGCCTGCCCGATAACTGCGGTACGCCCGTTATCTTTAAGTTCTCCACCTCCTCCATGCCTATCGCGCAGTACTCCTTTACGGCGGACGAGAGTTATGCCGGACTGGATAAACTGCTCAACGACGAGATCGTTCCCCAACTGAGCCACATTGACGGTATAGGTAATATATCCCTTTCCGGTTCGCCCGAACGTTATGTCTATGTGGACTGCGACCAGCAGAAACTGGATGCGTATAACCTCTCCCTCGAACAGATCGGACAAGTGGTAACGGCCAATAACCTCAACCTGAGCTCCGGTACGGTTAAGATGGTCAAGGAGCAATACCAGATGCAGGTACGCTCCGAGTTCATTGACTCGCGGGAGATAGCCGACCTCATGGTCACCATCACGCCCAAGGGACAACCCGTCTTTATTCGTGATATAGCCGTTGTGCGCGATACGATTAAGGACCTCGCCTTGGACGAGAAAACGAACGGCCGTGAGTCGGTTCGTCTGATTGTCGCCAAACAGACGGGTGCTAACACCGTTAAGGTCTGCGAGAACGTGAAGGCCGAACTGGCTAAGATACAGAAGCAGATTCCTTCCGATATTAAGATTGAGAAGATCTACGAATCCTCGGAGAACATCCGTAACTCCATCAACTCCCTTGAGGAATCGGTGCTCTATGCCTTGCTCTTCGTCGTGCTCGTGGTGCTCTTCTTCCTCGGACGCTGGCGCGCAACGATCATCATCTCGCTCACCATTCCTATCTCGCTGATTGTGGCGTTTGCGTACTTGAAGTTAGTAGACTCGTCCATTAACATCATCTCGCTGTGCTCGCTCACCATTGCTATCGGTATGGTAGTGGATGATGCCATCGTGGTCTTGGAGAACATAACCAAACACGTGGAACGGGGTGAGAACCCCCGCGAGGCGGCCATCTATGCCACCAATGAGGTGTGGATATCCGTTATTGCCACCACCCTCGTGCTTGTTGTTGTGTTCGTGCCGTTGACCATGATTAACGGTCAAGCCGGTGTCATGTTCCACGAGTTAGGTTGGATTGTGACTATCGTTTGCTGTACCTCCACTGTGGTGGCTATCACCTTGACGCCGATGCTTGCCTCCAAACTGCTCAAACCCCGTAAGGTACACGTGGATGAGAACGGTAACCTCATCGACGATGAGGCCAATAAGAAGACTTGGTACGACCGCACCGTGGTGGCACTGCTCGACAAGGTGGATGACGCTTATGCTCGTTCGCTCGGTTGGTGCCTCAAACATAAGGCGGTTACGTTCACCATCTTAGGTGCTTTCTTCATAGCTTCTCTACTACCGATGGTGTTTGGTAAGATCGGTTTTGACTTTATGAAACCGCAGGATAACGGTCGTCTGTCCGTCACCGTTCAACTGCAACGCGGTACGCGTATTGAACAGACCCTGAAGACCGCCCGCAAACTGGAGGCGCGTTTCTACGAACTATGCCCCGAGATTGAACTGATCAACACCTCGGCCGGTTCGAACGATGACGCTTCTATCTCGGCCCTCTTCTCTTCGACCATGAATAATAAGATATCCATGACCATTCGTACCAATAAGAAGTGGGAGCGTGACCGTTCTATCTTCGAGATTGCCGAGGTGCTGCGTCAAGAGATGGCTCGCTATCCGGAAATAACGGAGTATCAAGCGAATACCGGTTCCGGCATGGGCGGCGGTGCCCAAACGGTCGATGTCGAGATCTACGGCTACGACTTTGCGGCTACCTCTGCGTTGGCGGAGCAGTGTAAGTATCTGGCCAAACAACTCCCCGGTGCCCGCGACGTCAATATCAGTCGTGAGGACGACCGTCCCGAGATAAACATCACCGTGGATAAGGAGAAAGCCTCCCGTCTGGGTCTGACTTCCGCTACCATCTCCACGTACCTCCGCAACCGCGTCAATGGTATGAATAGCGGTTACCTCAAGGAGGATGGTTCGGAGTACGATATACTCGTTCGTTTGAAAGAGGAGAACCGTAACTCGATCTCGGATATCTTGGACTTCTCGTTACCGACCGCTACCGGAGGTAAGGTCAAACTGAGCGAAGTGGCTACCATCGGTGAGTACTGGGCTCCGCCTACCATCGAACGTAAGGCGCGTCAGCGTATCGTCACCGTGCATGTCTATCCCTATGATATATCGTTGGGTGAGTTGGC
>JAZRWG010000063.1:0-12066 GCA_045599545.1 Paludibacteraceae bacterium
CGAACCCAAGAAGTAGCTATTGAAGGCAATATAACCGAAGATAAACTGAAAGATATCCCAAACTTTGTTCGGGGTGCCGCATGGCTCCATTTCAGTCATGACAGCGAGGTCAGTCGGCTTATCCATAAACTCAAATATCAGTCCCGTCCATGGATCGCCTACCACCTCGGACGCGCTGCAGCCCGTGAGTTCATTCCCTTCGATTTTTTCAATACCATTGATGTTATCATCCCCGTTCCACTGCACCCCAAACGCTTCCGCCAAAGAGGCTATAACCAAGCCGAATGGATCGCACGAGGCATCCGTTACGAGACCGGTTTGCCCATCGACCTAACCCACCTCGAACGCATCAAAAATAATTCCAAACAGGCGAACCTGATGGGAGTCGAACGGAAACAAAACGTGAGCGACATCTTTCGCGTCAACCACCCCGAAGAACTGTACCGCAAGCATATCCTACTGGTGGATGACGTAATCACCACCGGCGCCACATTACGGTCTTGTATTAAGGCCACCACCCTCTTCCGCGGGTGCCAAATCAGTGTATTTACGCTGGCGAAAGCATAATTATTACCTTTTTTTACAAAAAAACGCAAAAATATTTGGTTATTCCAAAAAAAAGTAGTACCTTTGCACGCTATTTTGCATAGGTAGCGCGCGAGCGCGCCCGAATATGGGGTAGAGGTGTAGGGGAGTAGGGGTGTAGGGAAGTAGGGGAACCAGGATGGACTAAGAGAAATAAACATTATAAACTTTATAAACACAAATCATTATGCAAAACAAAGGAATTGTTAGGGCGCTGGCCATCTGCTTGGCTTTAGTTTGCGCCTTTTATCTCTCCTTTAACGTGGTGACTTCTCACTATGGCAAAGCTGCCAAGGAGTACGCCCAAGGAGATGCTGCTAAAGAGTTCTACTATCTGGACTCTCTGGCTTCCCAAAAAGTTTGGTGTGGTTACACACTTAAAGAGTGCCGCGAAAAAGAGTTAAACCTCGGTCTGGACTTGAAGGGCGGTATGAACGTGACCATGGAAGTGTCCGTTCCCGATATCCTTCGTGCTCTCTCAGGTTATAACACCTCCGAGACCTTCAACAAGGCCATGGAGTTGGCACAACAAAAACAGAAAAACAGCGGTGCCGACTTCTTGACACTCTTCATTGAGTCCTTCAAAGAGGTGGATCCTGAGGCACAACTCGCCGGCGTTTTCTCGACCTTTGAACTCAAGGACAAAGTGACGCTCAACTCCACCAACGACGAGGTAGAGAAAGTGATTCGCGAAGAGGTTGAGGGCGCTATTGACAACTCGTTCAATGTACTCCGCACCCGTATCGACCGCTTTGGTGTGGTTCAACCCAACATCCAAAAACTCAGCCAATCGGGCCGTATCCTGATTGAGTTGCCGGGTATCAAAGAGCCCGAGCGCGTTCGTAAACTCCTCCAAGGTAGCGCAAACCTTGAGTTCTGGGAGACCTACGACTTCAACGAACTGCTGCCCGCTTTCGCACAAATCAATAACGAGTACGCAAAACTTGCAGCCGCAACCGCCACGCAAGAAGTTGAAAGTGAAAGGCTGAAAGGCAGAGAGGCTGAAAGGCAGAAAGGCGAAAGTGTAGATGATATTGACGCTCTGCTCGCTGACTCCTTGAAGGAGGCTGAGGCCACGGAGAAAGCCCTTGAGGAATACAAGACCAATAATCCTCTCTTCGCTGTGCTAAACCCCAGCATCAATGCACAAGGTCAAGCCTTCCGCGGACCGGTGGTAGGTACCGTTCTGTATACAGATACCGCCCGCGTGAACGAGATGCTCAACTCGACCATTGCCAAACAAGTACTGCCGCGCGACCTGCGTCTGCGCTGGACGGTGAAGGCTATTGACGAGGCCGAGACGTTCTATCAACTCGTAGCCCTGAAGGCACAACGTGACGGTCGCGCTTCGCTTGAAGGTGACGTGATTACCGACGCCCGTGCGGACTTCAGTCAACTGAGTGCTTATGCTAACGTTTCCATGTCCATGAACGCCGAAGGTGCCAAGGCTTGGCAACGTATCACCAAAGATAACATCGGCAAATCGATTGCCATCGTGCTCGATAGTTATGTTTATTCCTTCCCGACCGTACAGAACGAGATTGCCGGCGGTAATAGTCAAATCACCGGTAACTTCACCGTGGAGGAGGCTAAGGACTTGGCTAACACCTTGAAGTCCGGTAAGATGCCCGCCCCCGCTCGTATCATCCAAGAGGATGTAGTAGGTCCGTCGTTAGGACAAGAGGCTATTCATGCCGGTATGATCTCCTTCATCATCGGTTTCATCCTCATCCTGCTGTACATGATTCTGTACTACGGTCTGATCCCGGGTCTGATTGCCGATGCAGCCTTGCTGTGCAACGTGGTATTGCTGGTAGGTATCTTGGCTTCCTTCTCCGCCGTTCTGACCCTGCCGGGTATTGCCGGTATCGTGCTCACGATGGGTATGGCGGTCGATGCTAACGTGCTTATCTTCGAGCGTATCCGCGAGGAGTTGAAAGCCGGTAAGCAGATGCGCAAAGCCATCCAAGACGGTTTCAAGGGGGCAATCTCCGCTATTGTGGACGCTAACGTAACCTCTTTCTTGACGGGTGCTATCTTAGCTATCTTCGGTACGGGTCCCATCAAGGGCTTCGCTGTTACTTACATGATTGGTATCGTTTCGTCCTTCCTCACGGCGGTCTTCCTGACCCGTTTGTGGCTTGAGGCTTATGCTAATCGCGAGGACGCGAAGGAGTTGCCCTTCACCACTCCGCTGATGAAGAACTTCCTCCAAAATATCAAGGTTGACTGGATTGGCAAACGTAAGATGTGGTACATCATTGCCGGTGTCTTCTGCCTTGTTGGTGTTCTGGGTCTGGAGCCTCACGTATTCGGTAAACTGAACCTTGGTATCGACTTCTCGGGTGGACGTAACTACGTTGTTCGTTTCGCTCAACCGGTGAACACGGAGGATGTATATCAAACGGTTAACGATGCTTTTGAAGCACGTATCGAAGAGGGTGAGAACCTGACCACTCGCGTTATCACGATTGGTAATGAGAACCAAGTTCGTATCTCCACCAACTACCGTATCAACGACAACGGCGAGAACGTAGATGATGAGATCGAAGCTCTGCTCTATGAGGGTTGCAAACCCTACTTAGCCGAGGATATCACGCTTGACCAATTCAAATCGACCGAGATCAATCCCGAAATCGGTATCATGCAATCGCAGAAGGTAGGTCCGGCTATTGCTGACGACATCACCAAAGCGGCCGTTATCGCCGTTATCTGCGCATTGATCGGTATCTTCCTTTATATCTTGCTGCGCTTCCGCAACCTGGCTTACTCCGTAGGTTCGATTGTGGCTTTGGCGCACGATACGATCTTGGTTTTAGGTGCTTATGCTATCCTTTGGAAGGTAATGCCTTTCTCCATGGAGATTGACCAAGCGTTTATCGCCGCTATCCTGACGGTTATCGGTTACTCCATCAATAACACGGTGGTTATCTTCGACCGTCTGCGTGAGTTCATCTCTCTCTATCCCAAGCGTGATAAGAAAGTGAATATCAACGACGCTGTCAATAGAACTCTGTCTCGTACCTTCTCGACATCGATGTCCACGATGGTTGTGCTGCTTGCTATCTTCTTCTTCGGAGGTGAGAGCATCCGCGGTTTCGTCTTCGCATTGCTGATTGGTATGGTAGTCGGTTCGTTCTCGTCCATGTGTATCGCTCCGTCCATCTCCTATGCTATCCAGAAAGCCCAAGACAAACGTCGCGGCATCAAAGTAGCTGAAGAGGTTAAGTAATCGCGCACACGCGTATATATTAATAAGGAGTCATGTCTTCGTGACGGACTCCTTTTTTTTAAAATAAGAATCAATGACAAACGACTTTTTGAAATTTGCTAAAGCGCAGGGTCTCAACACCATGCATGTAGAAAAAGTGATGACCGACTCTGCCGAATATATCTCCCCGTCTATCCTCGAGGAGCGTCAACTCAATGTCACCCAGATGGATGTGTTCTCACGTTTGATGATGGATCGCATCATCTTCTTGGGCACAGAGATCAACGACTACACGGCCAACGTCATCCAAGCGCAACTGCTGTACTTGGACTCCGCCGACAGCGATCGTAATATATCCATCTACCTCAACACCCCCGGTGGGTCCGTTTATGCGGGCCTTGGTATCTACGACACGATGCAGTTTATCAAGAGCAAGGTAGGTACCATCTGCACGGGCATGGCCGCCTCGATGGGTGCCGTGTTGCTCGTAGCCGGAGAGAAAGGGTTGCGCGCTGCCCTACCCCATAGTCGCGTAATGATCCATCAACCCATGGGAGGTATTCAGGGTCAAGCCTCGGACATAGAGATCACCGCCAAGGAGATACTCAAACTCAAGGACGAACTGTATCAGATCATTGCCGACCACTCGGGTCAGACATTGGAGCGTATCCGTCAAGACGCTGACCGCGACTTCTGGATGACCTCCAAAGAGGCCTTGGATTATGGTATGATTGATTCCATCTTCACTAAGAAAGGAGAGTGATATGCCCCGTCGTGAACAAAAATGCAATTTCTGCGGACGGGACTTAGGTCGAAACATGTTCGCTTCCGAAGGAAATGAAGCCTACATCTGCTTTGACTGCATTGAGCATGGCTATCGACTCGTTCAGGAGATGAAAGCCCAACATGTTCAAGAGGTGAAGGGTCAACTCCAACTCAATAAACTACCCAAACCGCAGGAAATCAAAGCTTTCCTTGATCAGTACGTAATCGGACAAGAGGAAGCCAAACGTTTCCTCTCGGTAGCGGTGTATAACCACTATAAACGTCTCCTCCAACCCGAGGACGAGAACGGCGTAGAGATAGAGAAGAGTAATATCATCCTCGTCGGTTCCACGGGAACGGGTAAGACGCTGCTCGCACGCACGATTGCCAAGATGCTGAACGTGCCCTTTACGATTGTGGACGCTACCGTTCTGACCGAAGCCGGGTATGTGGGCGAGGATGTGGAGTCGCTGCTCGTGAGACTGCTGCAAGAGGCCAAATACGATGTGCCCAAAACCGAACAAGGCATCGTCTTTATTGATGAGATAGACAAGATTGCCCGCAAGTCGGATAACCCGTCCATCACGCGTGATGTGTCGGGCGAAGGAGTACAACAGGGTCTGCTCAAACTGTTAGAGGGTTCGGTAGTCAATGTGCCCCCCGAAGGTGGGCGCAAGCACCCCGAACAAGAGTTCATTCGGGTGAACACACAGAATATCCTCTTTATCTGCGGCGGTGCGTTTGTCGGCATCGAGCGCAAGATTGCGCAGCGGCTCAACACACAAGTGGTGGGTTTTGAAGCCAGTAAGCAGACCGAGAAAATAGACAAGAGCAATATGCTTCAGTATATCGCGCCGCAGGATTTGAAGTCCTTTGGTTTGATACCTGAGATCATCGGTCGATTGCCTATTCTCACGTATCTCCAACCGCTGGACAAAGCCGCCTTGCGTCGTATCCTCATTGAACCCAAGAACGCCATTACCAAGCAGTATCAGAAACTGATGGCCATGGACGGCATTGCGCTCAGTTTTGAGGACGAGGCACTCGATTATATCGTGGACAAAGCGATTGAGTATAAGGTCGGGGCGCGCGGACTGAGAAACCTCGTGGAGACGGTGATGATTGATATCATGTACGATATCCCCGCTTCGCCGTTCGTGATTACCAAAGAGTACGCCCAATCGAAAATAGAAAAAGCAAGTAAGTTACGCTTGCAAAACGCTGTATAATTATGTCATTAAAATGCGGAATTGTGGGACTGCCTAATGTGGGCAAATCCACGCTATTTAACTGTTTAAGTAATACGAAAGCGCAGAGTGCCAATTTCCCCTTCTGCACGATTGAACCTAACGTAGGGGTGATTACCGTTCCGGACGAGCGTCTCATACACTTAGGCGAGTTATGCAAACCCGTTCGCGGCGTTATTCCCACCACGGTTGAGATCGTGGATATAGCGGGTCTGGTAAAGGGTGCAAGCAAGGGCGAAGGACTGGGAAACCAGTTCCTTGCCAATATACGCGAGACGGATGCTATCATCCATGTACTCCGCTGCTTTGACGACGAGAACGTGGTCCATGTAGATGGTTCGGTGGATCCCGTGCGCGACAAAGAGGTTATTGATGCCGAACTCCAACTCAAGGACCTGGAAACGGTGGAGAGTCGTATTCAGAAGATAGAGAAGCAGGCCCGTGTGGGCGGTGACAAACAAGCCAAAGTGGCGTTGGATGTGCTACTCAAATACAAGGACACACTGAGTCAAGGCAAGGCGGCTCGTACGGTAGAACTCGAATCGAAGGAGGAACAAGCCGTAGCCAAAGAGATGTACCTGCTGACCAATAAACCCGTGATGTACGTGTGCAACGTGGACGAAGGTTCGGCGGTGAGTGGCAATAAGTACGTGGAGCAAGTGCAGCAAGCGGTAAAGGAAGAGAACGCCCAAGTGCTGGTGCTTGCCGCTAAGATTGAGTCGGAGATAGCCGAATTGGAGACGTACGAGGAAAGGCAGATGTTCCTCGAAGAGATAGGACTAAAAGAGTCGGGCGTAAACCGCCTCATCAAGTCCGCTTATGCCCTTCTTAACCTCCGCACTTTCCTTACCGCCGGTAGTGATGAAGTACGGGCTTGGACCTTCCGCGCCGGGAGCAAGGCTCCCCAATGTGCCGGAGTGATCCACACGGATTTTGAAAAAGGATTCATTCGTGCCGAAGTGATTAAGTACGACGATTATATCTCGTTAGGAGGCGAGAGTGCTTGCCGTGCGGCAGGTAAACTCGGCGTGGAAGGCAAAGACTACCTCGTGCAAGACGGCGACATCATGCATTTCCTCTTTAATGTATAAATTGGGAGTAGAGGAGTAGAGGTGTAGAGGAGTAGGGTTGTTATGGACGGATTATTTGAAATATTATTAGAACACACTTGGTCATCGATAGCGGTCTTGCTGGTGGGTTTTGTGCTCCTGGTTAAGGGAGCCGACTGGCTGGTGGACGGAGCGAGTGCGGTGGCGAAGCGTTATAAGGTGAGTGACCTGGTGATTGGATTAACGATCGTGGCTTTGGGCACCTCGCTGCCGGAGTTCGTGGTGAACATGATCTCGGTGAGCCAAGACAGTACCGATTTGGCGATTACCAATATCTTGGGCAGCAATGCCATTAACGTCTTTGTTATCTTAGGTTGTGCGGCACTTATCTGTCCTATCACCAGTCAAGCGAGTTGCCGTCATTTCGATATGCCGTGGAATATACTCGCCGGACTGTTAGTTCTTTTCTTTGCCACCTACACGCGCCCGGTGAGTTTTAACTGGGGTTCGTTCGGTTCGTTCTCGACCCTAGGCGGTTTCATCTCAGGTGTCGGTGGCGTGGTGCTGCTTATCTGCTTCGCTATCTTTATGTGGCATAGTTTTCGAACGGCTTCGCCTGAAAGACCGCAGACGGCGTCTGCTGGTCGCTCCGGCGACTCCGATATTACAGCTTCGCCTGAAAGACTATTAACGATTAATCGTGCCATCGGTTTGATTATCGGAGGATTGGTTGGATTGGTTGTAGGCGGTGAGTTTATTGTTCGCTCCGCTACACGTATAGCCGTTAATGCGGGGGTGAGTGAAGCCATTATCGGTTTGACGGTGGTGGCGTTAGGCACTTCCCTTCCCGAATTGGCCACCTCGTGCATTGCTGCCGCGAAGAAAAACGTAGATATAGCCTTAGGAAATGTGGTGGGGAGCAATATCTTCAATGTCTTTTTTATCTTAGGTTGCAGTGCCGTTATCCAACCTCTCCCCGCCTATGAGGGATTATGGCTCGATGCTTTGATGGTAGTAATGAGCAGTATCCTCGTTTGGTTGATGGTTCTCGGAAAGAAACACCGCATTGAACGCCGGCACGGAGCCGTATTGCTACTTATCTATGCTGCTTATCTAACATATCGTTTAACTCTCTAAGCAATAAGCAATAAGCAATAAGCAATAAACAATAACCCATGCTCAACATCTCCATTGTCTTATATCATCCTAATTGGAACGAGGTGAACAGCCTGGTGGCCGAACTGATACAAGCGCGGTGTGTGCGCAAGGTTTATTTGGTGGATAACTCGCCCCAAAAGACGGAGTACGAGAAGCTCAGTGATAAGGTTCGGTATATGTGGAACAAGGGCAAGAACCTCGGTTATGGGGCGGCGCACAATATAGCCATTCGTGAAAGTATCTGGTATAAGACACCCTTTCATTTGGTGATGAACTCGGATATTATCGTCAAGCACGAGGACATAGAAACGATCTTTGCTTTTATGTTAGATAACCCGAAGGTGGGTCAACTCATGCCCCGTGTCGTTTATCTTAATGGTGAGACGCAGTACCTTTGCAAACTGCTCCCCACGCCTTTTGATGTCTTTGGTAGGCGGTTCTTGCCTCTGTGGTTAATGCGTCGGCGCAACGAACGTTATGAACTGCGCCGCAGCGGTTATGATAAACCGATGAACGTGCCATATTTAAGTGGGTGTTTTATGTTTCTAAGAACGGAAGCGGTACAAGAGGCGCGGCTATTTGATGAGCGGTATTTTATGTACCCTGAGGATATAGACCTCACCCGCACAATCCATCGCAATTGGTTAACACTCTATTGGCCCGCGGTGACGATTATTCATAACCACGACCGCGGATCCTATAAAAATCCCCATCTACTAAAGGTGCACATAAGCAATATGTGTCGTTACTTTACTAAATGGGGCTGGTTGTGTGATAAGGAGCGCAGGCTCTTCAATCGTCTGACGCTGGAACAGTTCGGCTATTGAACGGCCGGGGCATGCCGAGAGGGAAGAAACTGGCGAATCTTACTGATGATCTTAAAGCAGAGCGTGATGCACGGATTGAGTCCGTGTATTTTCATGATTCGTCTATCCTCTTTGGATTTGAGCAGCATACTGCGAATATCGCGGTTGCTTATTCCTCCTACTTCCATTCTCACTACAATCTCGGGAAGGTAGGTGGTCTTTATTTGCGGTTGAGAAAAAGCACGCAAAATAAACTCATAATCGGCTGCAATACGGAAATCGGTTCGATAAAGCCCCACCCTATCAAACACCTCGCGTTTACAGTAGAGTGTGGGGTGCGCCGGCATCCAACCATGCTTCAAATCTTGGAGACGAAATTCTTTGCTTTCCCAATAACGAACGACACGCGGCGGGTTGTGCTCAATGGCATCGTATTTACAATAGAGCAAGTTGCCGTATAAGATATCGGCCCCGGTTTGTTCCATTTGGTTGACGATATGCGTAATCGTTTCCGAACTATAGAGTTCATCGTCCGAATTGAGAATACCGATTACCTTTCCGGTAGCCATTTGAATACCTTTGTTAATGGCATCGTATATACCCTTATCCGATTCGGAAATATAACGAATAAAGGAATAATGGGAAGCAAAATCCTTGATAATATTAACCGTGGAATCGGCGGACTCGCCATCCACTAAAATATATTCTATATCCTTATATGTCTGGCGACAAACGGAGCGCATCGCCCTTGACAGGGTGCGGGCAGAGTTATAGGTAACGGTGATAATACTAACTTTCATATCGTTTGATAAACTTGTATTGTTTCTTGATAACAACGATCCCAACTGAATCGTTGTGCGTTTCGTAATCCTTTTTGAGAAAACAGAGATAACTGGTGATTGGCTTGTTGCAACTGGTAGGCAGCCTCCATAGCCAAGTCTTGATTCGGCTGATGTTTAACATAAATGGCACCCTCTCCCGCCACCTCCGGAAGACTGCTCACTTGCTGTACCAAAACAGGACAACCACAGCGTTGTGCTTCCAAAACGGGAATACCAAACCCCTCATAAGAGGATAGATAAACCAAACAATAGGCCTGTGAATAAACATAAGCCAACTCTTTTTCCGTCATAAAACCGCAGCCGTAAAAATGGCCATCCCCCAACTGTTGAACCAAATAATCTTGCTCTTGTTGGGTCAAAGGTGCTCCCACAATAACCAACGGACGATGCGTCTGTTTGGCCAAACCCACCGCAGCCAAGAACTGTTTATATTCCGCTCCTCGATTTCCCACATAAAGCAAGTACTCTCCCTGTTCAAAAGGAGTGACTTTTTCTTTTTGCTCAATAGGACGGAATGCATCATGAACGCCGTTATATACAACACTTACCTTCCGTTCATCTAACCAACGGTAGGTTTGCAAGAGGTCTTGTTTGGTAAACTCCGACACACAAATAATGCGTTCACTATTCTTCACCGCACGCTCTTCCTCCCATAAGTGTACAGCTTTAGCCAAGCCCTTACGATAGTAGTGATAGGTCAGATCGTGAACGGTGGTTACATTATGTGCCCCCGAAAGAATACGGAAGTAACTACTATGAAAAATCGGAGTATTCTTAGGATCAATATCCGGTGTGCGATAACGCTCCAAATAACGGTAAGGGAGCCTTTCCCATGCAGCTGAGAGGGACGATAATTGGTCACGGCATACATTCTGCCCTCCATAATCAAGCACCATCGGACGGATAGCAGGGTCTTGCAAGGCACGTTTGAGCAGTTCCTGCCAGACAACAGAAATACCACCCACATGCTGAAGAGCAAAAATAATATTGTCAAAAATAACATGCATCACCCTTTACTTCTCGAATATCGATTTATTCGGTAATATCGTTTCAAAAGCCGCTTGCAATTGCAACTTCTTATTTTCAAAATCACTCAACTCATTGGAGTCATTGAGCACCACAATGGCCTTGCGTTGGGAGCGAACCGTATTCACCGCTTGAGTAAAATTATGATTGTCCAATTTATACATCACCGCATCGCGTGTCACATTCAGCGGAGCGAACTGCCCCTTACATAAGTGCCAATAACGGAACAACCATTGATTAACATCTGCCATATGACGAAAACGGTGGGTACAGGTCTCGTGCAGCAATTCGGGTTCCGCTTGCCACACCTCTTCAAAGGTCGATTTACAGAAACCCTGCGGCAGATGATGGTCATAGAATCCCGAGAACCTGGGCCAAGGCAACAAAGCCAAAGTGCGTAGTCCAAACATTCCGTAACGCAGATTAAACCATCGGCACGAGGAGCGCAGCACCTGTCGTTTGCTAAAGTGACGATTGATGGCATCGAGGTCATTGAGCGTTATATGCCCCATCATGCCATCGGACTGAATCGTGTTCACTACCGCCATATCCGTAGGCAGTCCCTTACGGAAGAAGCGTTCGGGGGTAACCTCAGAGGTCAAGAAGAAGTCGTCATTGAAATAAATGAAGTGTTCCGCTAACCCTTCTATGCGATGGAGGTTGTCCTCAATCGGATTGCAACTAAACGTGGGAAGATACTCTTTCGGGATAAAATCCTCGTGGTTAACCAAGTGCAGTTTGGGGCAGTCTTTATTAATCCATTCGGGGGCTTGATTGGCTGTTACCAGATGCACCTTTCTTACCCAAGGCGCAAACTGCTCTATGCCACGGAACCAGTAACGCAAACACCCCCAGTCGCGGAAACGCTCTTCGCTTTGGTCCGTTTCTATCTGATTAGACGGGGGTGCATACTGATTAAAACTGCGCTGCCAAGAAGCATCATTGCTGTCTAACCACAAAATGACAATATCTATTTCCATTACGGTTTAATTTTTTCAGTGATTATGTTGTTTGCTTTTTTACACCATTGGTCAATGATTTGACTCTTGTATATCTTGTTCACAACCCACACAATGGCTAATGTCCATAGTAAGGTGCGCGGAGGGAATAAAATGGGACCACGGGTATAGAAAACAGAATAGGACACTAATAAATAGTAGATCACATAGATATATATGTTCTCATTGCATTTGTGGTAACTCACACGCACGCTCCAACCGATCAACCACATGCACACCGCCACGCCAATATACCCAAAACTTCTAAAAGCGTCCCCTATCATATTACACCCCAAACCCCAAGTGGAGTCATACCCCAAGGTTAAATAGTTAACGAACTCTTGGGCACAAAGAAGCTCGTAAGGCTCTCCTGTGAGGT
>JAZRWG010000064.1:0-15077 GCA_045599545.1 Paludibacteraceae bacterium
TCCAACGGAGTGGTGGAAGGATACAATAACAAACTCAAAGCGATAAAAAGAATGATGTACGGGAGAGCCAAGATTCCACTACTCGCCAACAAAATGTATCTCTCTGAACACCTACACCTTCACGAAAAGTGACGAAGAACCAAGAACCTACAAAAAGTGTGCCAAAGTTGAAAATTGGCAGAGGTTGTGACAGATTGGCAGATTGGCAGATTGGCGGTTTGGCGGTTTCACGGACAAACGAAATCTGTTCGCGAAATTTTAGGGTCTTAAGCAGCCTATGGGAACTACAAATACGCCGTCTTCGTTGCGTTGATAGGCATAATCTCCCACCGCAGTAATAATCATACTAAATGCTGGTTGTAGCATTTTGCTAAAGTCTAATTCCGCTTTTAGGGCATTCAAAGAAGCAGCACCTTCTGCAATTTTAGTCACCCCGCCTAATTTAATTTCAATCAGCGCATATTGTCCGTTACGAAGATGTAAGACTGTATCACATTCCAAACCTTTGCTGTCTCGATAGTGGTAAACTTCTCCCAATAAGGCATCTGCCATAATACGCAGGTCACGTACCACCAAACCTTCGAAAAACATCCCACAAGTTTTGGGATCATATTCCAAATCCTTAGGACTGACACCAAGTGCCGCTGCTGCTATGCTGGGATCTACAAAATAGCGGTTATGCGATGTACGGATAGCCGTTTTACTTCTCAAATTAGGATTCCATGCAGGCATATCTTCGACCACAAATAATTTGCGCAATGCCTCTACATAATCAGCCACTGTATCATCATTGATACTCAGACTATCATTGCTTTTTATGTCAGAACAAATTGTCGTATATGGAATTTGATGTCCTTGATTTCGGGCGTATGAACGCATAATCATCTTTGCTCGTTCCGCATCTCGTCGGACACCATCTACACGACTTATATCTTTGGTTACAATAGATTCAACATAATCAAAAGCTTGATCTAAAGCCACATCGCCATTTAGCAAGGTGGCTTGCGGCCATCCTCCGCGGCATATCAAATAGCATATATCGCTCATTGTTAGCGTGTTTTGACAAGTTCCTAATTCCTTGCCGGCAAATAAATCCGCTAACGAAATCGTTCCTTTAGAATCTCCTGACTCATACAAACTCATAGGACGCATCAATATATGTCCAATGCGTCCGGTTCCACTATGAATAGTGTCCGATGCATTAGGTAGAACAGAAGAACCTGTTAATATGAATTGCTCAAAAAGATGCCGCTCATCCACCTCACTTCTAACAGCATCCCATAGTGCAGGGATGGTCTGCCACTCATCTAATAAGCGAGGGGTGTCACCCTGCAATAGTAGAGAGGAGTTAAACTCTATTAACTCTTTGCTCTTGTCTAATATCTCTTTCTTGCCAAGTAAGAGAGCACTCTTTGCCAATTGTAGTGCCGTGGTTGTTTTTCCACACCATTTGGGTCCCTCTATCAACACGGCTCCTTTTCCTTGTAATTTACGCAATAACAAGGCATCTGCCACGCGTTTCTTGTAAGTAAATTCATTCGCCATAGATTGAACTTTTTAAAAATCGCTGCAAAAGTACTAAAAATAAATGAATTATGCAAATATTTTTCAAAAAAAATCTACATATTCGGGAAGTTGTGACGATTTTGTTCGGGAAGTTGTGATATTTTTGCTCACAAATACGTTACTAAAGAGTAACCAATGGATACTCCAAAAGTACCCTGATGTGGCTCTGCCATATACTATGTTTGACTCCGCCGCTTCTGTACCCGAAGCACCCCCGTAGAGCATCATAGCACCTACGTAACACCTACGGACCCCCGCTGAAAGATTGACAGAACGATAATTTGTAAGGTTTTTTGACTGTATGGTAGATAAATTTAATCTTGCTCTAGAATCTTTAACATTTCTGCAGGTGTCACAACTTGCGGTGTTTGTGGAAAATGCTTGAGGTTACCGGTGACCAAGTATGAGTCTGCTTTGGTTAGTGAGACTTCATAAAACACTCGATCCTTCTCGTCTGGTAATGATTGAGGAAAGGATGTGCGGGCAGTGTCTAAACCAAAAAGTTTGATAAAGTTAATCAGTTTTTTAACATGACTCGGATTGAAAGCAAAGGATTTACGAGAAAGTACTTCTTTATATTCATCTATAATCTCATCATTATAGAGTGGCTGGATCTCTCGTGAGAGAACGCGATTCAGCACAACAACCGTTGAAGAATTGTCGTGCTTGGCAAACAGCGCAGAAACCAAAACATTGGTGTCAATAACGGCGTAAATCATAAAGCACTTTGTTTGCGTCTGTGCATTTCTTTACGAGTAGCAGCAATTTCCGCATTAATTTCGTCCAATGTTAGTTCGGGCATATTTCTGCTTTTAACATCTTGACGAATGGAATTAAAAGCCTCAAAAGCTTCGCGGCTGGTTCGTGTTTGTCTATCCTCTATAGCAAAAGGAATACTGCGCGTGTCTATGACGGCACGAACAAAGATATTGATAGCCGTGTTAATACTCATTCCGAATTGATTGCATAAATCTTCAAACTGATATTTCAGTTGTCTATCCATGCGAATGGTCATTGCAGATTGTTCCATAGTAGTTATTATTTGGTTGCTATTTGGTATCACTATAATACCATTTCGACTGCAAAGATACAACTTTATTTTTATATATGCAAATATTTATCCGCAATTTTGCGTAAAATTACGCTATTTTGCGGATAATGTGTGTTTTTATCCGCAATTTTACGTAAAATTACGCTATTTTGCGGATAACAAAGAATTAGAATGCAAATAACTCTTATCTACGATTGCGTGCCCGGAGGGCGTAATCGTATGCCTGTAGATAGGCATTAAAGAAAACACTCCACTCCCCTTTTTGAGCAAGGGACGCTGCCTGCTCTCGAGCGGCAGCCATCTCTTTCTGACTTGCTACACGAGCCCTATTGACTGTTTCTACAATCTTATCCACCACCTCATTATAATTGGAGTCATTGCGATCAATCACCGTCACACCCTGCAACTTTAAACTTTCCACTCTCAACTGTTTAGACGCCCAATCGCCAAAACCGGACAAAGAAGTCGTAATGGTCGGCACATGAAATGCCACCGACTCATGCGGCGTATATCCCCAAGGCTCATAGTAAGAGGGGAATATCGTGAGATCAAGACCAATCAACAATTCATAATACGTTAGCCCAAAAATAGGATCATGCCCGTCCAAATAATAAGGCACAAAAATCACCTTTACCCCCTTCATCAATCCATCATTGATCCATCCATCATTATTCAAATAGGGCACCATCACAAACGCTATCACTTGTTTCTCGTTTCTCGTTTCTTGTTTCCCTACTCCTCTACTCCCATACTCCCCTACTCCCAATCTTCTCATGGCTTCCATAAACACATCAATGCCCTTATTCTTCCACTCCTGCCTTCCGGCAATGCCAATCAGCAACGGTTCTTTCCCTACTCCTCTACTCCCATACTCCCCTACTCCCAATGTACGCGCATAATCCAATAAGGCCTTGCGGGCACGAGCACGCGCCGGTGCAAACGCCTTGCCCTTGGGAACAAAGTCGGGTTCAAAACCATTCGGTGTCACCACCGCAGGCTCTTTGTCCAGTAACTGTTTGCATTCGCGCGCCGTGATTTCCGAAACCGTCGTAAAGCAGTCTGCCCAATGAGCCGCCATTTTCTCGACCGAGTGCTTGGAAACCATATTCAGTTCCTCCGCCATCTGGTCACCATGATAGCCCTCAAAATAGTCATAGAGCGGTTTACCATTGCCCGCAATAGAGCGACCTATTCCCGTAGCGTGGGTCGTAAAGAGCGTTCCTATCTTAGGACAATGTTTGCGCAGATAGAAAATCGCGAAGGCCGTCTGCCACTCGTTGGCGTGCGCCACAAAAGTGCGTGCCTGTCGCTTGTCGCCTGTAGCCTGTATCCACTCATACAACGACTTCATCACCATCCCCGCTGCAAAACCAAAGAGAGAAGAGGCATCGTAATCGCCATAAGCGGCATGACTCTTCACACCAAAATGCCTCCACGCCCAAGCATAAATCTCATCCTTTTGATACCAAAGGGCATCGTAATTGATCAGAATAGCTATCGGATTACCGGGCACCTTCCAACGACCTACCCGAATAGGACAGGGTGCTTTCCACTCCTTCAAGATGGACGGGGCTTCCGTAAAGAACTTATCCGACTGTTCCTTGAGTTCGGGGCCGAAGAAGAAGGTTCGATCGGGACATAACGCCTGCATCGAACGGGCCTTGGTGGACAAGACGGCATAAATACCGCCCACTTTATTACAAACTTCCCAACTGGTTTCAAATATATAATCCGGAGTGAGCATAGGCTGATTTTTTAGGGGGCTGATAGGCTGAAAGGCTGATAGGCTGAGAGGTATATTAACGATAACGATAGGTTGTATCAACCGCAAGGCGTAGGATGTTCGAACGATTATTAAGGGTTGCTATTTTAGTGGTATCAAACTGATTGAGCGGATGATCTACCAGCGGCATATAATGCACGCCCGTAGCCGAAGCCCAATAAAGGCGGTTGGTTCCCGTATAAGTATCTGTATAGAGAGCCGAAACAGGATGACTGTCTATCACATTGATATTATCCCCCTGTACACCGGCGATATAAAGTCCGTCCGGGGTGCGGAAATACACTTTTCCATACGCAATACGGAAACCTAACATCTCAGGCAAGATTGCTTTGAGTTCACTCAGACGATAGGTATACCCATTCACCATTTGCAGCGTATCCTGCATGTTTGCTAACACCTCTTTCCCCTCGGCATAGGTCAGTTCCAACACTTCCTCCGCTCGATCGGGAGCAAAGAAAACACGTTGGCGCAGCATGGCTCCCGCATTGTCTTGCATGAGTACCGCAGTCGTTTTCTTATCCACTACAGTATACGAACGCGTCTGCGTAGTCGTTTTACCATTAAGGGTCAATTCCATCGTCACCTCTACTTTCCCCGCTTGAGCAAAATAGACCTTCCAGTCCATTCCGGTAGAGTCCACCGTAACGGCATAAGCCGGTTGCGCGGTCCAATGCAGGATGACACTATCATTTTTTGGATTATACACCTGCGCCGAGAAAGTCACGTCCTCAAAGGCATAGAGGGTAAGGGAGTCATGGTCACTGACATAGGAAGGAATCGTATCCACAATGGTAATCATGTGGGTACACATATACTTATCCTTATCGTCCACTCTCAGCGTCACTTGGTAGGTACCGGGAGCGGAATAGACATGCGTCGGACTTTTAGACGAGGAAACAGCCAAGTCTCCAAAACGCCACAGCCACTCATCTCCCTTAGAGGAGGCATTCACAAAAGTCACTTTTTCTCCGGCTTTGGGTTGATTGGGAGAGTATGTAAAATCAATAGTAACCTTCTTACAGCTCATCAACGTAAGCAGCAATAGCATCAACAGTAACGGATGTTGTTTCATGTTCAATCCAATGAATCGTTTTATCTCTATTCCACCACGTCATCTGCCGCTTGGCATAATGACGGGTGTTTTGTTTTATCATTTCTATAATATTCTCTTTTTCCTCTAAACTATAGCCCGTAGGGCGCTTCTTACTATCTTCTTTCAACTGTTCAGAAGCCCACTCTCTATATCCTACAGTTTGCAACCCGTTCGGCATATCGGGATACTTAGCGATGGCTTCGCGCGCCTCCTGTTCCAAACCGGCAGCCACCATCTCCTCTACGCGCCGATTGATCCGTTCGTATAACTCCTCTCTCGGGCGCGTCAGTCCTACTTTAACGATGCGCCACGGACGCTGCTTGGGACTATTCGTTCGGCAGGTGGAATATGGTTTGCCCAAAGTGAGACTCACCTCCACGCAATGCATCAATCGTTGCGGATTAGACCGATCCACTATTTCCCAATAATGAGGATCTAATCGCTGTACTTCGTTTTGTAGCCAGGTCAGTCCTTTTGCTTGATAGTCCTCCCTGACTGTTTTTCGTATTTGTTCGGGCACCGTCGGTATATCGTCCAGTCCGTTGCAAACGGCATCAATATACATCATACTTCCCCCCGTTAATATCGCCAACACCGGATGGGGCAGAGAACTCTCCACTCTCAACAGTTCAAGTGCCATGCGCTCGAACTGCCCCGCATTAAACGCCTCATCGAGGTTATGGGTGCCCACGAAGTAATGGCGCACACGCTTCAGTTGGTCGGCAGTAGGAGCTGCCGTTCCGATGGGAATCTCTCGGTAAATCTGGCGCGAATCGGCATTAAGAATAGGACAACCAAAGTGCTCTGCCAAACTGACGGCCACCTCGCTTTTTCCCACCCCTGTAGGACCGACCAAAACCAACAATATGGGCTTAGAACATGGTTCCATCCTCGAAACTGAGGTCTTGGAAACCTTCGCTATCCAAGTCTTCGATGTCGTATTGGCTGTCGCCGTAAAAATCTTCGTCGCTGAAACCTAAATCTCCCTTACCATCCTTACCAAGAATGGCATCCAAGTTGTCAACCGATTTGAGTTGATCGGGAGCCGTACCCTTCTTCTCCACACACTCTACCCCATTCATCGTACCGGATTTGATTTCCTTGAGCGAGCCAAAGAAGTAACGCTCAAACATGGGATCGAAAATATAAATGAGTCGTTGTCCCTGTTCCTCAAGAAGGTCACTGAGGCGAGTCTCATTCATCACCATGTTGTCATACTCAAAGCTTGCGTCCATCTCGACCAGCGTCACCTCTTGCTCCTTCTCCCAGCGGTCGTTACACATAAAGAAAGAGGTCATTTGGTCATCGGGATAGCCTACCGATTGAAGGATAGCGTTATGCAAGTCCAAGAACGTAGCATCACTATCCGCTTCGAACACGCGACGGAAACCATCGCTCTCATCGCATGAAAATGCAATCTTGTAAATCATAATTTTAATATTTTAATGGACCTCGTGCCTATTGCACGAAGTCCATTTTATGAATAAATAGAGGTTTACGGTGCTACGCGATTGATATCGCGGGGGAACATCGAAGCCTCCTTTACATTGGCAATGTTCAAGAAGCAAGCCGTTATACGCTCCAAACCGATAGCAAAGCCACCATGAGGCGGCATACCGTTCTTAAACGTATCCAAATAGAACTTGAAGTTGTCCGGATTCATGCCGCGACGAACCATTTTCTCGCGATAAGCCTCTTCACTATGCATACGCTGACCACCGGAGGTGATTTCCAGACCGCGCATAAGCAAGTCAAAACTGAGCGTCAAGGACGGGTCTTGCGGATCATCCATAGCATAGAAAGCACGATGCTCACTGGGGAAATGGGTGACAAACACAAAGTCCGAACCGAACTTATCCAGGGCGTACTTGCAGATAGCCCGCTCCTCCTCCGGAGCCAAGTCATCCTCGCCACGGTGATCTTCCGTCAAGTGTTCGTTAAACAGAATCTCATGTACCTCGCTCAGTTTCCAAGTAGGCACGGTAGCGGGTAAAACGGGCAGGTTGACAGCACCCAACAACTCCACTTCGTGTTTGCAAACGGTGCTTACACGCTCAATGATAAAGCGCAGCAGGTCGGCTTCGAGGTTCATCACGTCCTCTTGACCCTTAATGAAACCCATCTCTACATCCAACGAGATATATTCATTGAGGTGACGAGAAGTAGCATGTTTCTCGGCACGATAAGCAGGTGCAATCTCGAACACGCGTTCGTACACGCCTACACCAATCTGTTTGTAGAATTGGGGCGACTGAGCCAAATAGACTTGTTTGCCAAAGTAATCCATGCGGAACACGTTGGCACCGCCTTCTGCTCCTTCCGACACAATCTTCGGAGTGAAGATCTGCGTGAAACCGTTATCCGTTAGAAAATCGGCAAACGCTTTTGCAATGGTGGACTGCACTTTAAGGATTGCCATATCGCGAGGATTACGAAGGGTAACCTGGCGGTTGTCAAACTTATAGCGCAGCAGCGTCTCCTCATCTCCGAACTTGAGCGCGTTCATGTCCACCACTTCTGCCGTCGTCGGTCGAGACAGAACCTCCACCTTATCAACGGCTATCTCAATGGTGTTGTAATACGCAGCGGGGTCCTTAATGGTAGCCTCGTTCACCTTACCGGTGATAGTAACCGCCATCTCACGGCATAAGTCGGACATAGTAACCGCTTGCCCTTGCTCATTGAAGAACTTGGACTGGTCCCCCACTACTGCTTGAAGCAGTCCCCTACTCTTACGCAGGATAATGAAACCGCCCCATTTGGTAACGCGTACGTTATGAACCATACCGGAGACCTCAACGAGATCTCCGGGTTTGGCATTATTCAAGTTTTGAATCATGATTACTCAGCTTTGGGTTCTTCGGCAGCAGGAGCCTCTACGGGAGCTTCAACGGGAGCCTCGGCAGCAGCGGCTTTCTTACCGGAACGACGCGTGGTCTTCTTCGTTGCAGCCTTGGTATCCTTGAGCATGTTCTCGTTATAATCAACGAGTTCAATGATACACATCTCAGCAGCATCTCCTAAACGGAAACCGGTACGAAGGATACGGCAGTATCCACCGGGACGGTTGGCGATCTTCTCGCTTACGTTTTGGAATAATTCAGTAACCACTTGTTTTTGTTTGAGTTCAGCAAAGACCAAACGACGATTAGCCGTTGTGTCCTCTTTGGCTTTGGTCAGCAATGGTTCTACGTACATGCGCAGAGCCTTAGCCTTAGCCAGCGTAGTGGTGATACGCTTGTGCATAATCAGCGAGCAAGCCATGTTGGAAAGCATTGCTCCGCGGTGGGCTGCCTTACGACCAAGGTGATTGAATTTCTTATTATGTCTCATAATAATACTTAGTTTTAGTTTTTAGTTTTAGTTTTAGTTAATCAATGTTGATTTCACGATAACGACTGATATCCATACCAAAGGCTAAGCCGTTACGCTCCAACAACTCGTCCAATTCGGTAAGAGATTTCTTACCAAAATTACGGAATTTAAGTAAGTCGGAACGATGGTATTTAACCAGTTCACCGAGGGTATTGACTTCAGCCGCCTTGAGGCAGTTGAGGGCACGAACGGAGAGGTCCATATCCTGAAGACGTTGATTGAGCAATTGACGCATACGAAGAATCTCCTCGTCCAATGCGCTATTCTGCTTCTTGCTATCTTCCTCAAGCACAATGCGCTCGTCGGAGAAGAGCATGAAGTGATAAATCAAAATCTTAGCCGCCTCAGTCAAAGCATCCTTCGGCAGAATAGAACCATCCGTATCAATCTCGAAAGTCAGTTTCTCATAATCCGTACGTTGCTCTACACGATAACTATCTACCGCAAAACGCACATTCTTGATGGGCGTGTAAATAGAGTCAATAGCCAGAACGCCAATAGCATCATCAGGCTTACGATTCTCGTCAGCAGGTACGTATCCACGTCCCTTGTTAATAGTAATCTCAATCTCAAAATCAGCCGTTTCGTCTAACTCAGCCAAAACGAGTTCAGGGTTTAACACTTCAAAGTCAGTAAGTGCATCGTTCAATGCACCGGCCTTGAAGAATTTAGACTTGAAAACATGCAGGCGTATCGTTTCGCCTGTAGCCTCGTTCCCTTCCTTGCGAATGAAGCGGACCTGCTTGAGGTTGAGGATCAAGTTGGTGACATCTGTGATGACACCCGGGATAGTGGCAAATTCATGATCAATACCGCTGATCTTGATTGAACAGATAGCAAAACCCTCCAGCGAGTTCAAAAGCACGCGGCGGATAGCGTTACCTATTGTGATACCATAACCCGGCTCCAACGGACGAAACTCAAAAACGCCTTTCGTCTTAGAGGAGTCTAACATGATCACCTTGTCTGGTTTGATGAAATTTAATATTGCCATGAATTTATTAATTATTTAGAGTACAACTCAACGATTAACTGCTCCTTAATATTCTCAGGAATCTCCTCACGCGGAGGGATATTCAAGTACTTACCGGACTTCTCGGCCTCATTCCACTCAAGCCAATTATACTTAGCATGATTGAAACCTTCCAACGAAGCGGCGATAACCTCTAAGGACTTAGCCTTTTCACGAACGGCTACCACTTGACCGGGCTTAACCTGATAAGAAGGAATATTAACTACTTTGCCGTCCACGGTAATGTGGGCGTGAGAAACCATTTGACGAGCAGCCGCACGTGTGGGAGCTATACCCAAGCGGTATACGATGTTATCCAGACGACTCTCCAGGAGTTGAATCAGGATCTCACCGGTAATACCTTTTTGACGCGAAGCTTGTGCGAAAAGCAGACGGAACTGACGCTCCAGCACACCATAGGTGTATTTAGCTTTCTGCTTTTCAGCGAGCTGAGTACCATACTCAGAATTCTTTTTACGACGGTTCACACCGTGTTGTCCGGGAGCGTAGTTACGCTTGTTCAGTACTTTGTCCGGACCAAAGATAGGTTCACCAAAACGACGTGCAATACGTGATTTAGGTCCAGTATATCTTGCCATAATTAGTCTTTTGTTATTAGTTAATAGTTTTAGTTAATTATACGCGACGACGCTTCGGAGGACGGCAGCCATTGTGCGGCAGCGGAGTAACGTCGATAATCTCCGTTACTTCAATACCCGCAGCAACGCAAGCGCGGATAGCACTCTCACGTCCTTGACCGGGACCTTTAACGTATGCTTTTACTTTACGCAGACCAAGGTCGAATGCGACCTTTCCGCAATCCTGTGCTGCCATTTGAGCGGCATAGGGAGTATTCTTTTTCGAGCCACGGAAGCCCATTTTGCCGGCCGAAGACCAAGAAATAACTTGACCGTCAGCATTGGCCATTGTTACAATAACATTGTTGAAAGAAGACATAACGTGGAGTTGACCAACACCGTCAATCTTTACAACGCGCTTCTTAGCTGCAACTGTTTTCTTTGCCATAGTTTGATTGAATTTAATTCACGATGCACGATGCACAATGCACAATGTATCATGAGGGGTTGTTTACTTCGTTGCCTTCTTCTTATTAGCAACCGTTTTCTTTTTACCTTTGCGCGTACGAGCGTTGTTCTTCGTAGACTGACCGCGAACGGGTAAGCCAATACGATGACGAACACCACGGTAACAACCGATATCCATCAAACGTTTGATGTTGAGTTGTGTCTCAGAACGGAGGTCACCTTCTACTTTGTAGTTTGCACCGATGATCTCACGAATCTTAGCTGCTTGGTCATCCGTCCAATCCTGCACTTTAATGCTTGGGTCAACGCCTGCTTGAGCCAGGATCTTCTTTGCGCTTGAACGACCTAATCCGTAGATATAAGTCAAACCGACTTCACCGCACTTGTTTTGCGGCAGATCTACACCGACAATTCTTATAGCCATTTTCTTATTAAATTAATTTGTTAATACTTATGCGTTCCTAATTAGCCCTGACGCATTTTCATTTTGGGCTCTTTTTTGTTGATAACATAAAGCTTACCTTTGCGGCGTACAATCTTACAATCCGCATTGCGCTTTTTAATAGATGCTCTTACTTTCATCTCTGTAATTGTTTAAGCCGGACTTTCCGGAATTTCCGGAGTTTCCGAGATTATTTGTATCGGAATGAAATTCTTCCTTTTGTCAAATCATACGGACTCATTTCTACTTTTACGCGGTCGCCCGGTAAAATCTTAATGTAGTGCATACGCATCTTACCCGAGATATGAGCCGTGATGATGTGACCACTTTCTAACTGTACATGAAACATCGCGTTCGATAACGCCTCGGTGATCATGCCATCTACTTCAATTGAATCTTGTTTTGCCATAATTGTTCGTTGTGGTTATTAAATAAATCTATCTTTTAGGACCTCTTGAATATACTTAAAGGTGGATAGCACATCGGCTTTGCCTTGTCTCACGCACACGCTCCATTCGTAGTGGGCTGCGGGTTTGCGATCCGCTGCGCGAGCCGACCAACCATCGTCCTCTATAATCACATTCCTTCGACCCATCATCACCATTGGCTCTATGGCAATCGTCATACCGGATTTCAAAACGAGTCCGTTACCTCTCCTGCCATAGTTACAAACCTCCGGGTCTTCGTGCATCTCACGACCAATGCCGTGACCGACAAACTCGCGTACCACTTGGTAACCGGCTTGCTCGGCGTGAGACTGTATCGCATAACTGATATCGCCTAAACGACGACCAACGATAGCCTGCTCTACGCCCAGTTGCAAACACTCCTTCGTTGTACGCAGCAGTCGCATGACCTCGGGGCTTACTTCGCCCACGGGGAAGGTGTAAGCTGAATCGGCATGGAAGCCGTTCAGCAATACACACCCATCCACCGAGACAATATCGCCATCTTTGAGCACCACATCCTTACTTGGAATACCGTGTACCACTTGCTCATTAACCGAAGTACAAAGCGTAGCGGGATAATCCTCGTATCCCAAACAAGAAGGGACGCCTCCGTGATCACAGATGAAATCGTGAGCAATCTTATCCAGTTCTGCGGTGGTAACGCCGGGTTGGATAACCTTAGCTAACTCACCATACGTACGACCCAACAGGTCGTTCGCAGCTCGTAAGAGCTCTACTTCCTCATCTGTCTTTAGATAGATCATTCTTTTCTTTAATAAGCCATAGCGCCCGAGCGACCTTTGATACGCATGCCGCCTTCAAAGAAGCCGTCATAGTGACGCATCAAGAGGTGAGACTCAATCTGCTGTAATGTATCCAGGATAACACCAACCATAATCAGCATGCTCGTTCCACCAAAGAACTGAGCAAAGCCCATCGTCACATTGAACAGACGAGCAAATGCCGGAAGTACGGCGATGATAGCCAATAAGAGCGAACCGGGCAAAGTGATACGACTCATGATTGAATCAATATACTCTGCGGTTTTCTTACCCGGCTTAACACCCGGAATAAATCCATTGTTCAACTTCAGATTCTCTGCCATCTGTACGGGATTGATAATAACAGCGGTATAGAAATACGTAAAGGCAATGATGAGCAAAGCGAATACGATATTGTAACCGAGGCTGTCATTATTCATGAACGTACGTACGAACCAACCCGAACCGTCTGCACGGAAGCCAACGATAGCGATAGGAATAAACATGATTGCTTGCGCAAAGATGATAGGCATCACGTTAGCAGCATTCACTTTCAAAGGAATGTACTGGCGCACGCCACCATATTGTTTATTACCAATCACACGTTTCGCATATTGTACAGGAATCTTACGGGTACCTTGTACGAGCATGATAGCAAAAGCGAAGACGAGCAACATAACGATAATCTCAAAGATGAAGATCATGATACCACCACTACCGGTATCGTTCAAACGGGACGAGAACTCTTGTACCAAAGCCCCCGGGAAGCGAGCAATGATACCAATCAAGATGATGAAGGAAATACCATTTCCGACACCGCGATCGGTGATACGCTCACCTAACCACATCACGAACATAGAGCCCGCGCAGAGGATAATAGTAGAAGAGATCGTAAACCAGTTGAAGCCGATAGCCAGAGGTTGACCTGCTTGTGCCATCTGTACGCTCAAGTTCACTAAGTAACTAGGACCTTGGAACAGCAAGATAGCTACAGTCAGATAACGGGTAATCTGATTCATCTTCTGACGGCCGGATTCGCCCTCTTTCTGCATCTTTTGGAAGTAAGGAACAGCTATGGTTAACAGCTGAATCACAATGGATGCAGAGATGTAGGGCATGATTCCCAATGCAAAGATAGATGCATTGGAGAATGCTCCACCGGAGAACATATCCAACAACGCCATCAAGCCACCAGCCGTTTGGGCATGGAGGGCGCTCAGAGCGTCAGGATTGATACCCGGAAGAACGATGAAGGATCCGAAACGATAGATGAGCACGAACAAAAGCGTGGTCAGCAGTCGGTTACGAAGATCCTCGATCTTCCAGATATTTTGAATTGTCTCAATAAATTTACGCATAATGTTAGAGTTTTACAATGATTCCGCCTGCGGCAGTGATAGCCTCTTCTGCTTTCTTAGAGAAAGCGTTGGCTTCTACTGTCAATTTAGCAGAAAGAGTACCGGTTCCTAAGATCTTAACCAAAGCGCCCTTCTTGGTGAAGCCCGCCTCGTGAAGTTCTTGCAAACCAATCTTCTCAATCTTCTTCAGTTCAGCGAGCTGTTGAAGAACATGGAGGTTGATCGCTTTGTACTCCACACGATTAATGTTCTTAAAACCAAACTTAGGCAGACGACGTTGCATAGGCATCTGACCACCTTCGAAACCAATCTTCTTCGAATAACCCGAACGAGATTGAGCACCCTTACTACCACGAGTAGAAGTACCACCTAAACCCGAACCGGCACCACGGCCAATTCGTTTGCTAGTCTTCACTGAACCTGCAGCAGGAGTTAACTTATTTAATTCCATAAAGCTTCGTGTTTTAATTGTTAATCAATTACTTTTACCAAGTGTTTAACTTTCTCGACCATTCCTAAGATAGAAGGAGTAGCCTCGTGCTCAACAATGGCGTTCATCTTACGCAAACCTAATGCTTGCATAACCAGTTTCTGATTCTTCGTAGATTTGATGATACTACGAACTTGTTGAATTTTAATCTTTGCCATAATCGTTCACTTTTTATCCGTTAAACACTGTACTCAAACTTACACCACGATTAGCAGCGACCATACGTGCATCACGCATTTGCGATAATGCCTCGATAGTAGCTTTTACCAAGTTGTGAGGGTTGCTTGAACCTTTGGCTTTAGCCAACACGTCCGTAATACCAACACTCTCCAACACGGCACGCATAGCGCCACCGGCTTTTACTCCGGTACCGTGAGTGGCGGGTTGCAAATAAACCAATGCACCACCGAACTTAGCTAACTGCTCGTGAGGTACAGTACCCTTCAATACGGGCACTTGAATTAGATTCTTCTTTGCAGCTTCCGTTGCCTTGGCGATAGCCGGGGTAACATCAACTGCTTTACCTAAGCCGTAACCTACGATGCCTGCCTCATTTCCTACAACAACGATGGCTGCAAACGTAAACGTACGTCCACCTTTCGTTACTTTCGTAACGCGGTTAACAGCGACGAGGCGCTCCATGAGCTCCAG